>JADHRO010000068.1 GCA_016777395.1 Chitinophagales bacterium
TACTTTTAGATCCAAAGAAGTTTAGTGAATTACCTATGTCCCCACTCACTATAGAATTTTTAATAAACCTAAGTAAGAACATTCCATCGCTTCAAATATATACAGGCAGCTATTCCCAGATGCGAAAAACGTATCAAATGGATGTCATCTATTATAAAGAACATCCCTTAAATACTGACTATCAGGGAAATATGGATTCACGTGATTGGCTTTCATCAATCAAGGGATACTATCCATCATTTTTTGCATTTTGGAAAAAGTGTAAAAAAGAAATTAAATATTAAGACATGCATTATACAGAATCAACTATTAAAAACCTGCCTAGAGTTCAACGTTTAAATTTAATCAACTCAATAACGGGTATAAAACCAGGAAATCTAATCGGGACAAAATCTAATGCAGGAGTTAGCAATCTAGCTATCATCAGCTCGGTGGTTCACTTGGGAAGTAACCCACCTTATATCGGATTTATTTTGAGACCCAGTATGGTTGACCGAAGAGATACCTATGAAAACATTTTAGAAAACTGTTTTTATACGATCAATCACATTCCAAGCAATTTTGTAGAACAAGCCCATTATACCTCTGCAAAATTTGATAAGGAAACCTCAGAATTTGAACAATGTAAGTTCACGGAGGAATATCTCTCCGATTTCCCTGCTCCATTCGTAAAAGAATCTGGATTGAAAATTGGGCTCAAGCATCTAGAGAGCATCCCGATATCTATTAATAATACCATGATGATTGTTGGCAAGGTTCTTTATATTGACGTAGATTCTAAAGCGTTATCGCCCGAAGGATACTTAGACCTAGACCTACTAGACAGTGCTGGAATAGGTGGTTTGAATACCTATTATAAGCTTAAAAAGATCAAGCAATTTCCCTATGCCAGAGTGGCGGAGTTACCCAAATTTTCAAAATGAAAAAAAGTAATCTTCCATCCAAAATTTGCTTGATTTGCAAGCGACCTTTTTCTTGGAGAAAGAAATGGAAACAATGTTGGGAAGATGTTAAATACTGTAGTGAACGATGCAAAAGAAATAAGAACAATTGAAAAGTGTAAATATCATATTCCCCCATCAATTATTTGAACAACATGAAATTCATGATAATGGATTTCCAATCTATTTAGTTGAAGAATACTTATATTTCAAAAAGCTTAAATTTCATAAACGTAAAATAGCTTATCATCGGGCTACTATGAAGTGCCATCAGGCTTATCTTGAAGCCAAAGGAATAACCGTGCACTATATAGCTAGTATTTCAGCAAATAGTGACATATGCATTCTTATCAAGCAGTTAGCTGACTCCTATAAAAAGATAGTTTTTATAGATCCAACAGACGATTGGTTAGAACAAAGATTGAAGGCAAGTATAGAAGAATCAAAATTAGCCTCCCTTAGCTATGAAAATCCGCTTTTCATAAATTCAAGAGATGATTTACAGACTTTTTTTAAGGCAAGTAAAAAGTCTTTTTTTCACACTACTTTTTACAAACAAGAAAGAAAGAAGCATGGAATTCTATTGGATAGCTTAGAACAACCCTTAGGAGGAAAATGGAGTTATGATGATGAAAATCGAAAGAAATATCCTCGAGGAAAAACTCCGCCTGCAATTAACTTTCTTGAAGGGAATGACTACTGGAAGGAAGCTGTAGCTTATACAGAGAAATATTTTCCTGATAATTATGGTAGCATCAGCGAAAAATCCCTGTACCCCATTTCGCATGAAGAAACCCGCCGCTGGCTGATTGAATTTTTAAAAAATAGATTTGAGGAGTTTGGCCATTATGAAGACGCCATATTAAAGGAACAATCACACCTGCATCATAGTTTGTTAACTCCTATGCTTAATATTGGCTTAATCAGCCCAAAGTATATTGTGAATGCAAGTATTAGTTTTGCAAGAAAGCATGATATACCCCTTAACTCTTTAGAGGGCTTTATTCGGCAAATAATAGGTTGGCGAGAGTTTATTCGTGGAATGTACCAAGTTAAAGGAAGATATTCGCGAACAAGAAACTTTTGGGGTTTCAACCGTAAAATTCCCTCATCCTTTTATACAGGAAGCACAGGTATAGAACCGATCGATGAAACCATAAAGAAAATTTTAAAAGATGGCTATTGTCATCATATCGAACGCTTGATGCTGTTGGGTAATTTTATGCTGCTCTGTGAATTCCATCCCAATGAAGTCTATGCATGGTTTATGGAGATGTTTATTGATGCATATGATTGGGTAATGGTCCCTAATGTATATGGTATGAGCCAATTTGCCGATGGTGGATTATTTGCCACCAAACCCTACATTAGCGGCTCTAACTATGTATTAAAAATGAGTAATTACAAGCGTGGAGATTGGCAAAAAACTTGGGATGGACTTTTTTGGAGATTTATGCATGTGCATCGTGACTTCTTTTCGAGCAACCATCGATTAGGCATGCTGGTCAGAAACTTAGACAAAATGGGTGTGGAAAAAAGAAGTACGCATATTTCAAATGCGGAATTCTTTTTAAAAAATTTGGAGAAAAAGTGAAAATGAATCATTAAGTTTATGCCAATGAAAATCCAACGTTTAAATATGGACAACACCTGGTTCATTGAGTTTGCTGGCTTGCGCATGCTGATTGACCCTTGGCTGTTTGGGCAAGAAGTTGACTTCTTCTCCTGGTTCAATACCCAATGGCATAGAACTGCACCCGTTCCGCTTGCTGAAGTACCTGATTTTGACCTTGTGTTAATCACACAAAAATATCCGGATCATTTTCACCAGGAAACATTGAAAAAGTTGCAACCCAAATTGGTGGTTGGCCCACAATCAATTGAAAATCAGTTGAACAAAATCTTGCCAGATTCGAATATTCTTTCTTTCAATAAAGGAATTCATGATATCCATAAAAAAGGAATACATATTCACCATCTCCCAAGCGCCAGGAAAATAGATCCTATTTATGATGCGCTTGTTATAGAAAATGGCGAGCAAAGTATATTTTTAGCAAGCCATGGCTTCACTTCCATTGATCAATGGCAAAGCGCATTTAACGAATACCCTCCAGTTCATGTCATGCTAAGTCCCTTCGACCATTACCAACTTCCATTCTTTTTGGGTGGCACGGTTGCACCAGGAATTGAAGGACTTAGAAAGTTAGCAAAAAGCCTTAACCCTACCCATATTATTGCGACGCATGACGAGGACAAGCATGCTAAAGGTTTGGTCAGTAAATTTGCTAAAATTACGAAAGCACCAAACTACGATAAATTGCAATCCTTTCCCGAATTGAAAAATAAAATTTTACCTTTCACCAATTACAAAGCTTTAGAAATATGAAGACTCGTTCAAATCATTTAATGCAAATTGTATTCATGTATATCATCATGGGTTTAAGCGGCTTCTTCTCATGGAAGTATATACCTATTGAAGAAGAAGTATTTCGATTTTTCGCCGCGCATATAGTGATGACTATTAACTGTTTTTTATTTTCACTCTTAAAAAACAACTCTTCTGTATATGACGCTTTCTGGAGTGTGATCCCATTTTTCTTTTGTGTTATGTGGGCCATTATTCATTCAGAAACCCTCAACGTTTTCCATATTTTGACTTTAGGAACAGTGAGTCTGTGGTCATGGAGACTAACACTGAACTGGGCTAGATCTTGGGATGGTTTTGGACATGAGGATTGGCGATATATTGATTTAGCCAATAAGAGTGGGAAAATGTATCCTTTTGTAAATTTTTTAGGGATTCATCTCTTTCCTACAATCATGGTGTTTGCTAGTATGCTGCCCTTGTTTTATATATTTTCAGACGCTAATCCAAACAAGATTATTTTTGCTTTGGGTATTTTCATCGCTTTGAGTGGTATCGGATTTGAACATTTCGCTGACAACGAATTGTTCCGCTTTAGAAAGCGACCAAATCCAAAGCAAGAAGAAATTCTTCAAACTGGATTATGGGGCATGTGTCGATACCCCAATTATTTAGGAGAATCACTATTTTGGACAGGTTTAGCTTTTATTGGACAGGCCTATCAAGCACCCTGGTATACAATTATTGGAAGTGTGGCTATGTTCCTAATGATCCGATTCATTTCAATCCCTATGAAGGAAGAACGAATGTTAGCAAGACGACCTTCTTTTGAAGCATATCAAGCGAAAACTCCTTTACTATTGCCAAAACTATTTAAGAAGTAGATCGAATTGTTGTTAATATGGAGTTTTATTTTTAGATTTGTCTAAATATTAATTTAGATTATACTAAAAATAAAATGATGTTGGAGCAAATAACAGAATACTTCGCACAATTGCATCCTATAAAAGCGGCTTTTCTTGCAGGCTTATTTACTTGGACATTAACCGCAATTGGGGCAAGCTTGGTATTTTTCTTTAAAACTTCTAACCGAAAATTTTTAGATGCCTCCTTGGGGTTTACAGGGGGAGTTATGATTGCTGCAAGTTTTTGGTCATTACTAGCGCCCGCTATACATTACGTGGAACTTCAAAATGAATTAGGCTTAAGCACAACACCCTCATGGTTTGCACCAGCGATTGGTTTTTTAGCTGGCGCACTTACCCTATTTGCTTTAGATAAGATCATCCCACACCTGCATATATTTGCTAAAGGGGAAGAAGCGGAAGGTGTAAAAACAAATTGGCAAAAAACAATTCTTTTAGTGTTGGCCATTGCACTGCATAATATTCCAGAAGGATTGGCTGTCGGGGTAGCCTTTGGCGCTTTAGCTAACCCAGAGTTACTAGGAATGGAAGGCCAAAATGTATTTACTATTGGTTCAGCAGTAGCATTAGCTATTGGCATTGGTATTCAAAATTTCCCTGAGGGATTTGCTGTTTCTATGCCTTTAAGAAGACAAGGAGTAAGCGCATTTAAATCCTGGCAATGGGGGCAACTTTCTGCCATCGTTGAACCTATATTCGCGGTTATCGGAGCCGCTATTGTACTTACCGTTCTTCCGATACTACCTTATGCCCTTGCTTTTGCCGCAGGTGCAATGATTTTTATAGTTGTAGAAGAAGTAATTCCGGAAAGCCAACGCGGCGGAAATACAGACTTAGCCACTATGGGACTAATATGTGGTTTCATAGTAATGATGATATTGGATGTAGCCTTGGGATAAAATAAATTTATTATTATGTTAAAAAGAATCTATTTAATTGTATTTATAGTTTTATCAGTTCAACTAGCTTGCGCTCAGGAATCCATTGTAACCGATAGACCAGATCAAACAGAATCATCCTTAACAATACCTCATAAAAGTTTTCAAATCGAAAGTGGTTTTGGCTTTTATTTCACTAATAATTCAACAAGTATTTCAACACCTAATACGCTGTTTCGACTTGGGGTTTCGCGATTTTTTGAATTGAGATTTTTTAATGAAGTACTGATAAACAAACCCATTTTAACCGAAAAGGAGAAGGGAATTAGTGATTTACAGTTTGGCTTTAAATGGCAACTTTTCAAAAAAGATGACAATAAAACAAGCATTGGGTTTCTTAGTCACTTAATCGTCCCAAGCGGTTCAAAAAGTTTGAGTAATAATAGTTGGGGAAATACAAGTAGGATATTATTTGCCCATCAATTAACGGATCAAACCTCATTAGGCTACAATCTGGGATACACCTATTTGAATAGCTTAAAAGGAAACTTAATATATACACTATCCTGTGCACATTCAATTACCGATAAGTTTGCTGTTTTTGCAGAGATATATGGTAATTTAATTGAGTTTGAAAAAATTATGGCCAATGGAGATGCTGGATTCACCTTCTTGATAAAACCTAATATTCAATTAGATGCTTCTTATGGCTTAGGGTTTAATGAAAAGATGAATTTCTTTAGTTTGGGCGTAAGTTGGAATATTGCACCTAAGAATTCACCTTCTTTACTAACAGGGAATTTGCTACATGCAAGGAAATCACAACCTTAAGCTTATTTTCTAAATGTAACTCCTGGGATTGATCAAAAGGAAACTTGCTGCCCAATTTAACCTTTGCTCCTAAGTTTAATCCTTGTTGATTGAGATATTGGAGGAATTCTACTGAACTATCAGACACTCCCATAAGTATGAGTTCATCGTTCTCACTGAAACTAGATAGTTTTCTTAAGGCTAATCTTTGAATATTTCCCGCAGCATCGGGAATCGGATCACCATGAGGATCTGACTTAGGAAAGCCTAAAAACTGGTCTAATTTAAGAATCAATTCGGGTGACTTAACATGCTCCAGTTGTTCAGCAACCTCATGAACTTGATCCCATCTAAAGCCAAGTTTATCCACTAAAAAAAATTCCCAAAGTCGATGTTTCCTCACTAGTCCAACCGCAATAGTTTTACCTTTTTTACTCAAAAAGGCACCCTTATACTTTTCATAAATCACTAAATCCTTATCAGCCAATCGCTTAATCATATCCGAAACCGAAGCTGCACTTGTCTCCAGTCTTGCAGAAATTGCATTGGTTGAAGCTGCTGCATCACCATCAGTGCATATATAATACAATGCCTTTAAATAATTCTCTTCCGTTTCAGACAGATTCATAGGGTAAAGATAAGAAAGCCCATAATACTATTAAATCCCTATTAACAATTTAGCGCATGTTGTTAATACTTAAGTTAGTTTCACTTTGGTATCCCAATGGTAAAATGGCATATTTATTAGATGAAAATGAAGAAAATTGCAGCTATTGACATTGGCTCAAATGCAATGCGCTTATTGATTAATAATGTTATTGAGTATCATGGAAGAAAATTATTTAAAAAAGTAGGTATCGTTCGAGTTCCAATTCGATTAGGGACTGAAGCGTTTACAGAACAAAAGATAAGTGAATACACCCGAAATCGTTTATTAAATGCCCTGCATGCCTTCAAACATCTAATGGAAGCACAGGAAGTTGCAATGTATAGAGGATGCGCCACAAGTGCCATGAGAGAAGCTGAAAATCGTGCTGATATTATCCAACAAATTAAAGAAGAAACCGGACTGAAGATTGAAATAATCAACGGTAAAGAAGAGGCTGCAATCATCTATGCAAACCACATTGAAAAATTAATCGATAATAAGCAGGCATATCTTTATGTAGATGTGGGGGGCGGTAGCACTGAAATTACTTACTTCAAAAATGGCAATGTAGCGAATTCTCGCTCTTTCAATATAGGTACAATCCGTATTCTTAATGATATGGTTAATACAGCTAAATGGGAGGATTTGCACGCATGGCTAGATGACATTTTAAAAGGGCAACATGTTCAATTAATTGGCTCCGGGGGTAATATTAATAAGGTGGCTAAAATTTCTAAAAAAGACCCCAAAGAGCCATTAAGCTACGATTACATTAAAGGATATTATGATACCCTTAAATCGTATACCTATGAAGAGCGTATTTTAAAATTAGACCTCAACCTAGATAGAGCAGATGTTATTATTCCCGCTATGAAGATTTTTGTTAATATCATGAAGTGGACAAAATCCAAGCAAATTTATGTCCCGAAAGTTGGATTGGCAGATGGAATTATCAAGCAATTAGCTGAAGTTTAAACACTACTTAGCTTTTTAGTAAAAGAATATGCTATGTTTAGATATGTCTCTTCATCAATTTCATTAAATTTGAAGCTTTAACCCACAAAAAATATGGCTCAGCAAGACGATTTATTCAAAAATATAGTTTCACATGCCAAGGAATATGGCTTTGTTTTTCAATCTTCAGAAATCTATGATGGCCTTGGAGCAGTATATGATTATGGACCAAATGGAAGTGAGTTAAAAAATAACATTAAAACCTATTGGTGGAAAGCGATGGTTCAAATGCATGAAAATATTGTTGGCCTTGACTCTGCCATTTTTATGGACCCTCAAGTTTGGAAAGCTAGCGGACATGTTGACGCATTTAACGACCCGCTAATTGATAATAAGGATAGTAAGAAAAGGTATCGTGCAGATGTTCTGGTAGAAGATCACATCGAAAAAATTAATCAAAAAATTTTGAAGGATGTAAGCAAAGCGGCTAAACGTTTTGGAGAAGATTTTAATGAAGAGGAGTTTCGATCAACTCATCCGAATGTAACGAGAAGGCAAGAAGAAATTAATAGCATTGAAGCGAGAATGAAAGCTGCTTTAGAGAATGAAGATCTAGTAGATTTCAAAGCTTTAATCGAAGACCTAGGCATCGCTTGTCCTGTTTCAGGAAGTAAGAATTGGACCGATGTGCGTCAATTTAATTTGATGTTCAACACCCAACTGGGCAACATTGCAGGAGAAGAAGGCAAGTTATATCTCCGACCAGAAACCGCTCAAGGAATTTTTGTCAACTTCCTAAATGTCTTGAATACCTCTCGTCAGCGAATCCCTTTTGGTATTGCCCAGATTGGTAAAGCCTTCAGAAATGAAATCGTTGCGCGACAATTCATATTTAGAATGCGTGAATTCGAACAAATGGAAATGCAATTCTTTGTGAGACCCGGCGAACAAGAAAAATGGTATACATACTGGAAAGAAGCTCGGTTGAAGTGGCATAAATCTTTAAGTTTGGGTGATGAAAACTATCGTTTTCACGACCATCTAAAACCTGCTCACTATGCAGATAATGCCTTGGATATTGAATTTAAATTCCCGTTTGGTTTCAAAGAATTAGAAGGAGTGCATTCACGTACAGATTTTGATTTGACCCAGCACCAAGAATTAAGTGGTAAAAAGCTGCAATATTTTGATCCTGAACTCCAAGAAAGTTATGTCCCCTATGTGGTCGAGACCTCAATCGGTCTTGATAGAATGTTTCTAGCCACCTTGAGTTCCTGTTATAAAAATGAAGATTTAGGTGAAGGTAATTCGCGAGTTGTTTTGGCCTTACCTCCTGTTTTAGCCCCAGTTAAAGTAGCCATTTTCCCATTAACCAAAAAAGACGGCTTACCGGATAAGGCTCGAGAAATATTCAATCAACTTCGTTTGGACTTGAACTGTCAATATGAGGAGAAGGACAATATTGGAAAACGCTACCGTCGACAAGATGCTATCGGAACGCCATATTGCATTACTGTAGACCATCAAACTTTGGAAGACAACACCGTCACCATTCGGGAAAGAGACTCCATGGAACAAGAACGTATCTCTATCGATCAAGTCAGGCAAGTTGCCTTAGAAAAATGCAGCTGGGGAAAGGTGCTACAGTAGACATATTTTTTTTCTAGATGGCCGCTAATAAGTGTATTAATCATCTAAATTTTAAAAGCTTTTTGACTTATATTAATTTGTGATCACCAGCAAGATCAACTCATTAAATGAGGTGCTTCTTTTGTTTCTTATTGAAGTGCCTATCCATTAAGGGGTGCAGGAAAACAGTAGCTAAAATAATTAGCGCGCCAGTATAAAACCAGCTATTTAAGAACTGGTTTTCTGCAAAAAAGACAATAGCTAAAGCTATTCCATAAATTGGCTCCATATTCAGAATC
>JADHRO010000069.1 GCA_016777395.1 Chitinophagales bacterium
GCGCTATTTGTTCCAGCAGCAAAAGTTACCGTTTCAGGGAAAATGTTCGATATATTAGCCGCTGTTCCGCTAAGTAAATTAACATCTATCGTTTGGCTTGCACTTACTGTTTGATTCAAGTTTAAATTTAAAGTAAAAGTTCCAACACCTTCCGTGGTTGTAGCCGAGGTACTACTAAAATTAACCGTAGTGTCAGAAGGAGCTCCGCATAACAACTGACCTGGATTTAACACATTATATGAGTTTACTCCAGTACTATCCCACGTAAAATCACCATAAGCGGTTCCTATTCCTGTTAATTGCAAAGAACCACCAATTGGGTGAGTTCCACCTTCTTCAACACCTATATCTGTTGAGGCCAATCCAATCATAGGTCCATCACCGGCACTTGAGATAACACCTTCGTAACTTAAGAATTGTATAACGGTTCCTGTGCAATGATTGTATAAACCTATGCCATCAGGAGAACCATTTTGTAAACCGTTGGCTGGTAAACCAAACCACACCGCTCCAAAACCACAACCTTCGTCATCGATAGATCCTGTTAATACAATCGAATCATTGTTTCCGTATAATTCGCTATCACTACCATTATAAAGCATAATTGAATAGCAAGAAAGATCTGTTCCTGCAGGACCGGCAATTTCGAATCCTTCATCAACATCACCACCAGCATTATCATAATGAATTTCATTAATCCAAGGTTCTGCACCAGATGGAGCAGCTGCATTAACGGTTATGGTTCCGACCATGCCTAAACCAGCATGTGGAGTGCATACAAAGTAATATGTCCCTGCACTTAAACCAGTTAAAGTTCCACCACCCAAAGGAAGGATAAATCCTCCATTACTTGTGGTTCCTAGTAAATTGTAAGTTGATTGACTAACCTCTACAACATCATGGGCATTTGTAATATTAAATTGAACGGTATCTCCAACCGTAATTACTATATCCTCCGGAGTAAAGTTATTACCAGAGTTGGTTACAATTGTTGTAGCGGCATTTGTGCATAACGCTAAAACAGAAAATAAAATAATTGAGTAAATTCTTTTCATGACTTTAATTTGTTTCACGCAAATATAAAACCTTATTTCGGCTTACTTGCAAACAAATTATTAACGGTATGTGAATAGCTCGTGGCTACTTTAATTGAAACTTACTGATGTATTTCTTCCTCTTAGTTTCTAATGATAAAAAGTAAATTCCCTTTGCCAGGTTCTCCACTATTATACTATCACCATCAATTGAGAAGTTATGTTGTTCTACACCAATCAGGTTGATGATATGAATCTTTTTAATATCCTTGGCTTTCACATTTTCCAAATACAAGACACCATGACTTGGATTAGGATAAATAAATGTTCCGAATTCATTCTTAATTCTTGAAGCAATGCCAACATTGACATCACAATTCGCTCGTTTGGTGACATCAGAAAAGTCAATGCAATCGACTAACTGTGGAAAGTCGATGAAAGGATTTCGATTGCTTTGTTTCTCATAGACATATTCGTGCCGAGTTTTCTCAAAATCGTCGGGCAAATCATTGTAGTGCCAATCAAGGAGTACCTGAAGATCTTGGTCTTCCGCCGCGGATAGTAGATTATCTAAACCCCAATTTTGGCCGTATTTACCATTATAGGTGAGCATCATATAAAACAAAGCTCGCGCTGCGTCGCCTTTGATATTTTCCTTTGGTTCAGCTACTAATAAACTATTTAAATCTGTACCTATTTTAAAGTCTAAATAAGAATTCGACCAAGCATTTTGCACCTCACCAAAAGGTTCATTACTTCGTGCCGAGTTTACATCATTTTGAACGAGATCTAATGCATGAACGTCGCAACCTTCGTCGGTATCTTCAAAATCAGCGCGAGCAATCCCTTGAAAATTTATCCAAGAAAAAGGCAAACGATGTTCTCTACTATATCTTGGAGTTGGCGTAGTAAATGAAAATGTCCCCGAATACAATCTCTTTTCATTACTGTATTGGCAGGTCACATATTTTTGAGTGCTTCCTGCTGCCACGGTATCTGTCTCAAAAAAATCTGCTATGATGTTTTCATCAAACTGCCCGTAGGTTATCTGCGAATGGTTTTGAATTAAGGTGGTCAGGTCATTCACCACATTGCTGGATGAAAAATTTATACCGTCATAGTAATTGCCATAATTAGTTCCAGATGTAGTGATGCTTCCTTCTAAAGGTGCGTCACTTTTATAGTTGATATTTGCGCCTTGCTGATTGAAGGCATATACAGCTACATAATAGGTGTTATCTTGCAATAGATTTTTGAAGAAGGTGAAAGTTCCTCCTCCTACTGATCCAATTTTAATATCACCAATCCGCTGTCCTTTTAAGTATTCTACATTGTCGGTTGGGCTGAATGAAATAGGGTTTTTACTGATCACTACTAAATGACCATCTGCTCCTGAACTGCTAAATGAGGTACTTACTCGATAGGATTTAATACCGGAAAAGTTTAAATTACTTGGCTGCGTGCTCGGTTCAGTTTGCCCATAAGAGGAAGACACAATTAGGGCTAAAAATAAAATGCTTAAAATTCGAGTCATAGTGAATGATTGATTCAGCGGTAAAGATAGAGATTCAATGCATAAAAAGAGTTGTTCTGCCTAATTTTACATTTTTAAATGAATGAATAAGTTGTAAGAATGGCGCTTTTATCTTTATTTGTTTATTTTTGCTCATTAATTAATTCAAAAAATATGACTACCCAAGAAATTATAGCGGTTTTAGGAGAAGAACGAGCCAAGAGAGTTTTAGATTTTAATAGTCCTGCAATTAGCAAGGACAGGCTTCATCTGCCTAACCCTTCTTTTATTGATGATGTGTGGAAAGATAGTAATCGAAGCAATCAAGTATTAAGCAGCCTAGCTGCACTTAATAACAACGGCCGATTGAGTGGTACAGGATATGTATCTATTCTTCCTGTCGATCAGGGGATAGAACATACAGCTGGATCATCTTTTGCTCCAAATCCAGCTTATTTTGATCCGGAAAATATTGTGAAACTTGCCATTGAGGGTGGCTGTAACGCGGTTGCTTCAACTTTTGGTGTTTTGGCATCAGTGAGTAGAAAGTATGCGCATAAAATCCCTTTCGTAGTAAAGGTAAACCACAATGAGTTAATGACTTATCCAAATTCTTACCAGCAAATTATGTTTGGTACAATTAAGGATGCTTGGAATATGGGAGCCGTTGCAATCGGAGCAACTGTTTATTTTGGAAGTGAAGATTCTCGAAGACAAATTGTAGAAATTGCAGAAGCCTTTGAATACGCTCATGAGTTAGGAATGGCGACCATATTATGGTGCTATACCCGAAATAATGGTTTCAAAAAAGATGGCAAGGATTACCATGTAGCTTCAGATCTTACTTCACAAGCTAATCATATTGGTGTCACGATACAAGCGGATATTATTAAACAAAAAATGCCTGAAAATAATGGTGGATTTACAGCGATTGATTTTGCAAAGTCACATCCTAAAATGTATACGGAGTTAAATTCAGACCACCCTATTGATTTGTGTAGATATCAGTTGGCTAATTGCTACATGGGCAGAGTTGGCTTGATTAATTCTGGAGGTGCTTCAGGAGGAGAGTCTGACTACGGAGATGCTATTGAAACTGCTATTATCAACAAAAGAGCAGGGGGTACGGGTTTGATTTTGGGAAGAAAAGCTTTCCAAAAAGATCTAAATACTGGTATTAAAATGCTAAATTCAGTGCAAGATGTTTACCTAAACAAAGACATCACCATCGCTTAAGAGGAGTTTTTAAAAATTTTCAAGCAGATTAGCTGCTAATTTAATAATATACTCATGTCAAATTGGTTTAAAAGAATAACAACAGGAATTCGAACCTCTGCTAAAGAGAAAAAGGATATGCCTGAAGGTTTATGGTTCAAATGCCCCAGCTGTAAATCAACCATAGCGCAAATAGAACACAAAGAAAATTTGTGGGTATGTTCGTCTTGCAACTTTCATCAAAGAATAGGCCCGAAGGATTACTTTAATTTGTTTTTTGATGAAAATACCCGGCCTAAATTACTTTTTGAAAACTTATTTCCAGTGGATAGTTTAGAGTTTGTAGATATGAAGCCCTATGTTCAACGTATACAGGAAGCGGAGGATCGGTCTCATGCTTTTGAAGCAATGGAGGTCGCTACAGGTAAAATGGGGGGCAATAAAGTCGTGATTTCAGCAATGAACTTTGCTTATATCGGCGGTTCGATGGGGGCTGTTGTAGGAGAAAAAATAGCTCGTTCTGTTGACTATTGTATAGAAAATAAATGTCCGCTAATAATCATTAGCAAATCTGGTGGCGCAAGAATGATGGAGTCGGGATACAGTCTGATGCAAATGATTAAAACATCAGCAAAATTGACCGAATTAGCCAAAGCTAAGCTACCCTATATATCACTGCTTACAGATCCAACTACAGGAGGAGTAACGGCTTCTTTTTCAATGTTGGGGGATTTAAATATTGCTGAGCCAAAAGCATTAATAGGCTTTGCAGGGCCACGAGTAATTATGGAGACTATGAATTTAAAGGAGCTTCCAGAAGGGTTTCAGCGATCTGAGTATTTGATGGAGCACGGCTTTCTAGACTTCATTGCAGACAGAAAAGATCTTAAGGAAAAAATTGTGAATGCACTGGCCCTATTTAAGGCTTAGCTAGACAAATTTTACAGCCAAGATTCAAATTCTTCATAGCCCTTGATTTTATTAATTTCTTACCCTTCTTTATAGTAAAGGTTAAGAATTAATGCTTATCTTTGCAGCCGATAAAAAAAAAGACGAAGAAAAAAAGTTATGGAAAAAGTAACAGCAGAAAGAAAAAAAGAGATCTTTAAAGAATTTGGCGGAGCCGCCGAGAATACTGGATCAGTGGAAGGACAAGTCGCTTTGTACTCAGAACGAATTTTACACTTAACAGAACACGTTAAGAAAAATAGAAAGGATTTCTCCAACACTAAGCAACTTACCAAAATGGTAGGTAAGCGAAGAAAATTACTATCGTATCTTGCTAAGAATGATATCTTGAAGTACAGAGAGCTAATCAAAAAACTCGGAATAAGAAGATAGTAAATCACTTTAATAGATGCCACCCAAAATCGCTTAGGTGGCATCTTTCATTTTTATAATTAACAGATTATGCAATTAGGAATAAATAAGTCTGTCACATTAAGTGATGGCAAAACAATAAATATAGAAACAGGAAAGTTAGCCAAACAAGCTGATGGTTCTGTCGTAGTTACGGTTGGAGATACCATGCTTTTAGCAGCAGTTGTTGCTGAAAAAGATGCAAGAGAAGATACGGATTTTATGCCACTTATGGTGGATTACAAAGAAAATTTTTCTTCAACAGGCTCAATCCCAGGCGGGTTTTTGAGAAGAGAAGCACGTCCTTCCGATCATGAAGTTTTAATCTGCCGAATAGTAGATCGAGCATTGCGACCATTGTTTCCTGAAGATTTTCACGCAAGCTGTATTGTAACACTTAGATTGCTATCAAGTGATGGTGATACTATGCCAGATGCCTTAGCTTGTTTAGCTGCATCTGCAGCAATTATGGTTTCGGATATTCCATTTATTGCCGCTGTGGCAGAAGCTAGAGTAGCAAAAATTAATGGTGAGTTTGTTGTTAACCCAACGAACGAAGAAATGGCTGACGCCGAAATGGAAATGATGATTGCTGGTACAGCAAAAGACATTATTATGGTTGAAGGTGAAATGAAAGAAGTTAGTGAAGCAGAAATGTTGAAAGCTATTCAAATCGGTCATGAAGCAATTAAAAAGTTATGTGCGCTTCAGGAGGAGTTAGCTGCAGCTACTAATAGAGTTCCAAGAGAATACGATCACGAAAAGAAAGATGAAGACTTGAAACAAAGAATTCATGATTTCGCTTTTGAGAAATGCAAAGCAATAGCGGCTAAAGGGCTGCCCAATAAGTCGGAAAGGGGTCAATTGTTTGGTCAGGTTAAAGAAGATTTCTTAGCTACAATGAGCGAAGAAGAAATTGCTGACAACAAATTTTTAATCAACCAATACTTCAAAGCTGCACAGAAAGCAGGTGTTAGAGAAACCATGTTGGATCAAAGAATTCGTTTGGATGGAAGAAACATGGATCAAATTCGCCCAATTTGGAGTGAAGTAGATTATTTGCCAAAGACTCACGGTTCAGCTGTATTTACAAGAGGGGAAACTCAATCTTTAACTACGGTGACCTTAGGTTCTAAAAAAGATGAGCAGTTAATTGATGGCGCATTCTTCAGCGGAACGAATGGCTTTATGTTACATTATAATTTCCCTAGTTTCTCCACTGGAGAAGCAAGAATCCCAAGAGGAACAAGTAGAAGAGAGGTTGGCCACGGCAACCTAGCGCATAGAGCTATAAAAGGTATGTTACCAGAAGACAATGCTTATACCATTCGAATAGTCTCTGACATTTTAGAATCTAATGGTTCTTCTTCAATGGCGACTGTTTGTGCTGCTAGTTTATCATTAATGGATGCTGGTGTACAGTTAATACGTCCGGTTTCGGGTATTGCTATGGGCTTGATTACAGATGGTGAAAGATTTGCAGTATTATCTGATATTCTAGGAGATGAAGATCATTTAGGAGATATGGATTTTAAAGTTACAGGTACCGAAAAGGGTATTACAGCTGTCCAAATGGATATGAAGATTGATGGCCTGCCTTACGAAATATTAGAGCAAGCCTTAATGCAAGCAAGAGATGGAAGACTCCATATCCTTGGAGAAATGTCCAAAACAATTTCAGCACCTAATGCTAAATTAAAGCCACACACACCTCAAATTATTAACGTTAGAATCCCAGGAGATACTATTGGAGCGGTTATCGGACCAGGTGGAAAGATAATTCAAGAAATTCAATCAGAATCTGGATCAACCTTAAGTGTAACCGAGGATGGTGATTTTGGAATTGTTCAAATTTATGGCCCAGATCAAGAATCCATCGATATAGCTTTAGCAAAAGTGAAAGGCATCACGACGAAGCCAGAAGTAGGTGAGATTTATGACGCAGTGGTTAAGAGCATTAAAGACTTTGGTGTATTCGTTGAATTCCTTCCTGGTAAGCAAGCATTGGTTCATATTTCTGAATTGTCGCATACGCGCATCGAGAAAATTGATGACGCAGGCTTGAAAGAAGGTGACGAAATGAAAGTTAAGATTGTCAAGTTTGATGATAAGAAACAAAAATTTGTTCTTTCAAGAAAAGCTCTCATACCTAGAGAGGATAAGTAATTCATAGATAAATAGACAAAAAAAGCTCCGACACTCGGAGCTTTTTTTTTGTCTAAATGAAACTAATACTTAAGTCATGCGTAAATAGTTGTGAACCGATAAAATTTACTTTATGGATTTTCAACAATACAACAATTTATTTGCAGAAAAATTTTTAAGCACTAATCAATCTTCAAAAGAAGATGGCTTAGTTAAAGCTCACCAAGTTGTTCAAAGCGATATCAACTTTGAAGAAGAAATGAGTTTAGTAAAAGCAAACAAGGATTTAATCGATTTATGTCTTGTGACTAAAAGTGATAAATACATTAGTAGAGAAGAATTGCTTAGCTATGGATTACTAGCCTTAAATCTTGCAGCTATAGATGCTGTGAATGAGGATGGTTTTAGGGTTTTTGCAAGAAGACGTATAGAATTAACCTTAAATAAGGCAATCGCAGAGGCTTATCTATTAAATGAGATAAAAGGTAAAAGGTACGATAATAGTGAGATAGGGCTTGCATTTGACTCCATAGAAAAGACTTACGGTTACAATTATTAGTGAGTGTTAGTTAGTTAGTTTAAAAAATACGGCATGAAGTAGTTATCATGGCGTATTTTTACATTTATAACCTAACATAAAACTATGCCAACGATTATAGCTCCTTCTATTCTAGCTGCTGATTTTGCTAACTTACAAAAAGATATTCAGTTGATTAATGATTCCGATGCTCAATGGGTTCACTTTGACGTCATGGATGGGGTTTTTGTGCCCAATATATCATTTGGATTTCCGCTGCTTCAAGCGGTGAAAAGGAATACTTCCAAATTTATTGATGTTCATTTAATGATTGTCAATCCCGAAAAATACATTAATGAGTTTGTTGCAAAAGGAGCTGACGGCATATCTGTTCACTACGAAGGTAATCTGCATATACATAGTGTACTTCAGCAAATTAAAAATTCAGGCGCTCAAGCAGGCTTAGCCTTAAACCCACATACCCCTGTCAGTGTGGTTAAGGAGATCTTACATTTGGTAGATACTTTATTAATCATGTCCGTAAATCCTGGGTTTGGCGGCCAAAAATTTATTCCGGAGACAGTGAGTAAAGTTTCGGAAGCAAAGAAACTTATCCAAGAAGCTAATACATCTACTCTTATACAAGTAGATGGAGGGGTGAATATTGAAAATTGTATTGCCTTAAAACATGCGGGCGCAGATGTCTTGGTCGCAGGTAGTGCGGTATTCAAAGCAGCAAATCCAAAAGGCTATATTGCAGATTTACTAAATGCATAAGTAGCTATACTTTTGCATTTCAAATTGCGTTAGAGTTATAATGAATTTTAGTCACCTTTATTTATCCCTAATATTTGCCATAATACAGGTTCTTGCCTATACTCAAGTAGGTGTTATTGAGGGTGTATTGACGGATAATCTAGGTAGTCCTGCAGCATATGTAAATGTAGTTTCAACAGAACAAAATAAAGGCACATTGACTAATTTGGATGGGTCTTATTCGCTTGAAATACCAGCCAATAGGAAAACAACAATACGTATTCAAGGACTTAATTATGAGGATTTAAGTGTATCAGTTAAATTATCAGAGGGGGAGGTATTGCTTCGAAATTTTACGATTCAAATCAAAGCAATTGAAATAACAGTTGTCGGAGAACAGGACAAAGAACGAAAGGAGATAAGTACGGGCATCATAGAAACTAAAGATGTTGCGGTTCTTCCCAATGTAGGGGGAGGAGTAGAAACTTATTTAGTAACTCAGTTAGGGGTGCAAAAAAATAATGAGTTGAGTTCTTCCTATTCCGTAAGAGGCGGAAATTTTGATGAGAATCTAGTCTATGTCAATGATTTTGAAATATACAGACCTTTCTTGATTCGATCGGGTCAGCAAGAGGGGCTTAGTTTTGTGAATCCGGATATGACGGATAAGCTAAAGTTTTCATCTGGTGGATTTCAAGCAAAGTATGGAGACAAAATGGCTTCTGTCTTGGATGTAGATTATAGGCGCCCAAAGGAATTTGGCGGCTCGGTAGAATCTAGTTTGCTTGGCGCGAATGTGCACTTAGAGGGAACAAATAAGTCAAAGCAATTCACATATTCTACAGGTTTTAGATATAAAAATAGTCGAATAATTCTTGGCTCTCAAGATATC
>JADHRO010000070.1 GCA_016777395.1 Chitinophagales bacterium
AGTAAATACTTCTCTCGCTCCAAACAAGCAAAAGTTCCTATGAAAAATGCCAGCATTAAGGTGTTGCTCTGCACGTTTTGAGTAGTTGTTATTAGCTCAAAGATACTAAGTAGGATTATGGCCCCAATCCATCTCTTATCGAAACTAGGTAACGCAAGCAAAGCAAAAACCATCATGAATAAATTGAAAACGTTCCACAATGACAATCCCAATACATCGGGAAAAATTGCAAAGCATGAAAACAATAAGGCAAAAGTAGGACTGTACTTAAAGTAGTCAAAATACTCTTGAGGATATGCTCCGTATAGACTTTGACCTTCAAGTAAATGATAGAAGGACTGCTTAAATATTAAATAGTTATTGTAATGCGTGTATTCGCCTCCTGCCACAGACCTAGTCCCTTGAAAAAGAGCTTGAGCGCTTACACCAATAGCCACGACAAGCATAAGCAAAAACAACACTTTAGGCTGAGAGAGGCGAGATAAAAAGGAGTTTAACTTAGGATTATAGTTTTCCAACATCAATCAGTTATAATCAAAAAAAATGCCCTCGATAAATCGGGGGCATTTTTTAAAATAAATCATTTAATCTTATTCGTGATTTACCACAAATTTCTTAGCAGATAAACCTTCATGGGTTTCAATTTGCAAAAAGTAAACTCCATTAACCATTGAAGACACATCAAAAGAAGTGTTTACATTTTCAGCGTTTCTTATAGTTCTAGATGTAATTACTTTTCCATCAACTGAAACAATTGACAAGTTAATGTCTTCAGCATTTTCTAAAGTAAACTCGACATTTAAAGCTTGACTAGCTGGAACAGGAGAAACAACAACTGCCATTTCAAACTGAACGGTGCTAATTCCTACATTAGCAGATACCAGTGGATTTGTACCATCACTTACTTCTTTCCAATCACTTAGACCATCGTTATCTAAATCTGGAAAATCATTAGCATCACTTGGACTAGTACCTGAATATACTTCCACTTCATCCGGAGTACCGTCACCATCTGAATCTAAGGGATTTACCGCATTAAATGCCTGTAAAACTTCTTCATTATCTGTATTCTCAACCCAGACAACGACTCTTAAATCTGAAAATTCCTCAACAGAATGTTCTGTCGCATGATCAATTCTATTAGCTGCTTGACCATTAGCAGGCAATCTGTAGCTTCCCTGAAAAGTATAATTTGAACTGAATGAAAAAGGAGTTAGGTTTGTTAAAGTTGATAAACTTGTTCCATTATCATCGGGAAGCATTTTTTTGCAAACTAGAAAGAATTCTGTTTCACCATTTGATGTAACATTTTGATCTGTTTTGTTTTCAATTATTGCGGCTTGTAGACGATAATTACCCTGGGCATAATCTTGAATTGGAAGTCCCTCGACGCTCACACTAACTGATTGTGAGGCAACGTCAACTTCATAGGTGGCATGTAAAAATGTAAAAGAAGGTCTAAGCTTTTCATCCTGAAAAATTGCTGTAGTTAAGTCCCTTGGATCTAAACCTGTTGATCCATTCGCCCACATTTCCGGAATAGAATATCCACCATTTAGAGCACCTGGATAGTAGTAGCCATATCTCTGCGCTGTTTCATCTGTGCAATAGGGATCACCTGCACCAGGTCCAAAAATTTGATATTTAATGCCTGCCCATTCATGAGATGGCTCTGGGTCTAGTACATCATGAAAATTCCCATTACCTTGAACACATGGAGGGCATGATGAAGCAGTGAAAACCTCAAATAAAGGCACTCGCTGAACTGCACCATCAAATACGGTAATAGATTTAGAGAACTCATCATTCGAAGTATTTCCGTCAGCACCGCCATTTAAATTAGATGCAAAAACAGTAATTTCATAATCACCAGAAGAACTCGGAGAAAAACCTGTTGGATGTGTAAAGTTGTAAGAATCACTAAAACCGATACTCACTCCAGTAATAGGTGCAGTAACCGGAGCACCGCCATCAACTCTATAATTGATATCAAAAGAAGTAATTGTTTCACTACCTAGATTCTCTAAGCTACCCGCAATACTAATTGGACTGTCAGCTATATCATTATATAATCCCGTGGTGATATCAAAACAAGAAAAATCCTTACTTATGGTTGTATACACGCTAAAGTCATCAATTATCCAAAAGTAATCATAACTACCAACAAAATTAAATTTGAATCGCACATCAGCCACACCAGCAGCTGCAGCGGTAATATCTTCTAAAACAATTACTGTAGATGTGGTATTAACCGTGTAAAATGCAGTCCATGTTGATCCACCATCCGTACTTATTGATGCTGTACCTACGCTACTTTGATATTGTCTAAATGCAGATAAGAAAGATACTGCAACAAAACTTGCTGAAGAACAATCGATAGCAGGTGTTATTAAATCGGCATTTTCAGGAATATTATCATTTCCTTGCCCGTCAGAATCAAAAACTGCAAAGTTAGAACTGACCCCGTTGCTTTGAGCAATCCATTCCCATGTTCCACCGCCGTTTGAAGTATTATCTATATTTTGCCAGGAGGCGGGAATACCCGTAGCGAAATCCTCATTGAAAGGAAGTTGAGCAAAACTTAACGAGAGTATCATAAGACTCAATATGGTTGAAAATAAATATTTTTTCATATGTGTTGATTTTTAATTAAAAATTGAAAGGAAGCTAATTTAATATTTTTTTCTACCTTTACCTAGTAAATAAACTAAAATGACAAAAAATATATTCTTTATTTTAATTGGCTTTAGCATTCTAAATATTGTAAATGCTCAAACGTTTAGTATAAGCCCTTCAGATTCGGTTTATGTTGCAGAAACAGTGACAAGCAACAATGACGAAGTTATTCTAACTGCATATGTTAAAAACGACTCAAGCGATGATCTTACTTTTAAATGGAGAGTCACTAATAATAGTTCACCAATGGCTTGGAATGTATCTTTTTGTGACAACACCAATTGCCTTGATTTAGCAACAACCACGGAAAGCACTTTCTTTTTGGAATCTGATTCTACGTCTATTTTAAAAATGGCTTATTTACCTTTTCTTGAAGGTGGTGTTAGTGACATAAGTGTAAGTGTTTCAGTAGATGGATTATCGGGGTCATCAGTGACAGTTTTATATAAAGCCGACATAACAGCAGAGCCAGTCAGTGGAGTAAAAGAAATTGATGCTCAAGCAATCTCTATTTTCCCAAATCCTGCGAGCAATTTCATAAAAATTAAAGGTATTGAAGACGCTAATAATGTAAATTCAATTGAAGTGTTTAGTATCATAGGCAAAGAAGTTCTGAGAAAAGAAATTTCAAGTTTGAACGATCTACAAGTGGATATTCAAAATCTAGACCATGGAGTTTATTTAGTGAAACTTTTTGATAGCAAAAGAAGTGTATTTTTCACGAAAACGTTTATTAAAAAATAAGCCCTTATTCATACATCTGTAAAAAAAAGGAGCGCATAGTCGCTCCTTTTTTTTATCAACTTTACTCAATTAACACATCGCTGTTGGTAAAAGAATCCCTGTTTATTTAAAGAACACTCTTATATACACGATTTTTAGAGAATTAACTCATTAAGAAGTTCAAATGGCCAAATCACTTAAAACAAAGATGACAGAAGAACTGGATGAACCTGCGGTAAACTGGGGAAATAAAAAACAATACACCAAGATAGTTGGATTGGTGTTTATCCTATTTTCGCTGCTCCTCCTACTATCCTTCTCTTCATATATTCTTACATGGCATATCGACGAGGCCAGTGTAAGTAGTCTAGTTATGGATGAACTTAATCAAGAATCTTTAAAAGTCAACTATGCGAATTCTTTAGGGAAATTTGGGTACCATATCTCATCGATATTGATTAAAAAATCTTTTGGAATTGGCGCATTTTTCGTGTGTGTTATGCTTTTCGTTTATGGGGTCAACCTCCTATTTCGACGGAGAATATTCAAATGGAAAACCATTACTTACCACAGCGTATTTTTAATGTTCTTTTTCGCGGCGGTTTTTGAATTTATCCGTTTTCTTTTCTTCCGTGAATCCTTTTTTCACCCAGGAGGAAGTGTTGGGTATTACATTGCCGGAAGTAACGGCTGGTTGATCAACAATTTAAAAAGTATAGGAACAGGTGCCGTATTGTCGGCATTCGGATTGGCGTATCTCATCATGGGATACAATCTAGATTTTAATAGGATAATTAAACTATTGAAACCCAAACCGAAAACAGATGTCCTCGCTGATGGCGAACAGGATGTTGCTGTTAGCATGAATGAATCTATTTTTGAAAAAGACAACATTCATACAGAGCAGGAAATAGAAACGCTAGAGGTTGATGAGCTAGAGGAAGACTATGATGAAGAAGGCTCGCTGGACTTCGAACTCTCTGAAAAAGAAGATGAATTTGAGATCGACGAAAGTGTAGGAGATGGAAAATCTGATGAAGATGACGACTTAGAATTAGCCATTGAAAAAACCGTTGAAGAGAAAACAGCTACCAGCATTCAAAATGATGACAATTACGACCCTACATTAGACTTAAGCAACTACAAATTTCCACCACTCAGCATCCTTGAAGATCACGGAGGAGATAAAGTGAGTATAGATAAAGACGAGCTAGAGCGAAATAAAGATCAAATTGTAGACACTTTGAAAAACTACAATATTGCAATTTCTAAAATCAAAGCGACCGTTGGACCAACGGTGACTTTGTATGAGATTATTCCTGCCCCTGGTGTAAGAATATCGAAAATCAAAAATTTAGAAGATGATATTGCCTTAAGTTTAGCTGCACTTGGCATACGGATCATTGCTCCTATTCCGGGTAAAGGAACGATTGGCATAGAAGTCCCAAATGCCAAGAAAGAGACAGTTTCTATGAAGTCTATGCTTTCATCTGAAAAATTCAGCAATACCAAGTTGGAACTTCCAATAGCCTTAGGAAAGAATATTGCTAATGAGATATTTATTGCAGATCTTACAAAAATGCCTCATCTTTTGATGGCAGGGGCAACCGGCCAAGGGAAATCAGTTGGCATCAATGCAATTCTGTGTTCCTTGCTTTACAAGAAGCATCCGTCACAACTAAAGTTTGTGTTAGTCGATCCAAAGAAAGTGGAATTGTCGATTTACAATGCAATCGAAAAACATTTTTTGGCCATACTACCAGGAGAAGAAGAAGCAATTATAACAGACGTTCAGAAGGTAGTCGCCACGCTCAATGCACTTTGCATTGAAATGGATGATCGTTATAACCTCTTAAAAGATGGGAAAGCGAGAAATCTAAAAGAATACAATCAAAAATTTGTTTCACGAAAATTAAATCCAAATAACGGTCATAAGTTTTTACCCTATATTGTTTTGGTTATCGATGAGTTTGCAGATTTAATTATGACCGCAGGTAAAGAAGTAGAGACTCCTATTGCCCGATTAGCGCAATTAGCACGAGCAATTGGAATTCATTTGGTGTTAGCTACACAACGTCCTTCTGTAAACATTATCACAGGGGTAATCAAAGCAAATTTTCCTGCAAGAATTTCATTTAAAGTTTCATCCAAAATAGATTCAAGAACTATCCTAGATGCTGGCGGTGCTGACCAACTTATTGGACGTGGAGATATGCTTTTTTCTCAAGGAAATGATATGATTCGTTTGCAATGTGCTTTTATCGATACACCGGAAGTTGAAGAATTAGTGGATTTTATCAGTAAGCAACAAGGATACCCTACTGTTTTTGAACTGCCTGAATATGTTGACCCTAGCACCGAAGGACAGGATAGAGGGAGTTATGGCGATGAAGAAAGGGATGCACTTTTTGAAGATGCAGCAAGAGTAATTGTCAATAATCAAGTAGGAAGCACCTCCATGATCCAAAGAAGATTGAAACTCGGTTATAACCGAGCGGGAAGAATTATGGATCAGTTAGAAAATGCGGGAATCGTGGGCCCTAATCTAGGAAGTAAGCCACGAGACGTTTATTGTAAGACAGAAGCAGAATTGGAACAATTTTTGACGCAAGAGTAATATATAAATGTAATTCATGGGCACTTTAAAAACAATCTTCATCATATTGGTATCTACAGGATTCCTAACTGCCCAGAATAACGCTTTAGACCCAGAGGCTGATGCTCTTTTAAAGGCAGTATCTGAAAAATACCAGAAATTCAATTCGGCTAAGATGGATCTTACTCTAACCATTAATTTACCGGAAATAGAAGAGGATCAAGTTTCAGAGGTAAAAGCCTGGTTCAAAGGGGATATGTTTAAAGTCGATTTAATGGATCAAATGTTCGTTTCAGATAATGTGACTATTTGGAACTATTTGAAAGAGTATAATGAAGTTCAAATCAATGATTACAATGAAGATGAAGCTATGTTTTCACCTTCCATGTTGTTTGATCTTTACAGCAATGACTATATCTACAGATTGAAGGAAGAGTACAAGACCACCAGCGGGAAGTTGATAAAAGTCATCGAGTTAACTCCAGTTGATAAAGATCAAACCTTCTTTAAAATTGACTTAAAAGTTTCCCCTGCGGAGAAGAGCATTATTGAATCTAAGATTTACGAGCGCTCTGGAATGCATTATGTCTATAAAATCAATGCTTTTACGCCTAACGTTCCGCTAGAAGATGAGTTCTTTAAATTTAATCCTGAAGAATACGATGACATCGATATTACGGATGCTAGATTCTAAAAGTTTACTACTTGCCAGGAATTTCCATTCATGTATAGCATGACCTCATTTTCTTTAAGCGGCTCATTCAAGATCAAATCAAACGCAAGACCATCATGAACGATTGTTGAGTAGTTTTTAGTTTTAAATGATTGTGCACCTAAATGATGCTTCCAAAACCAACTGCCCCAAGATCCTACCTTCACTTTTATATTTTTTTTATCAATTACTTCTACAACAACAGAATCATTCACACTATTGATATTCATTTCGTAGATTAAATCAACCTTGTCTCGAATATCAATCCCTCTTTCTAAATAAAGTGATTCTGCAAATTCTGAACCATGCCTACTTATGGTGGTAAATGCTCGTGCTCCCTTATTATTTTCCGCTTGGACCAAAATAATAACCCTTTCTTTATCCTCCCATTTAAAATCATCCAATAAGCCACGACTTACCTCTCCCATTTCACTAAATGCCTCAATATTTTGGAAAGTAAAGCTAAAGTGGAAAAAAATGTAGACCAAGGACAATGGAATTTGCACCCACCTTGAAAGACTGAGAAACGAGATGGCTATGGCAGCATAAATAAAAATGGAAGCCAAATAGGAATATCGATCATTTTCAATAGTTTGAAGATTAACACAATACAAATTTAAGATTGGAGCTAAGGCCAAAAAGAATATACCTCCAAAAAAAAGAATTGGAACTATGCGATTATGAATTTTATACTTCTTAAAAAGAAGTATAAAAACAAATATCCCTGAAGCTAAAATTAACACTAAGCCATTTTCTCCAAACCAATTCATTTGAAATTGTTTGAACGAGTATGGCCAAAAATCAAAAAAGAGCAGGTAATTATTGAAGTAATAAAAAAAGTTTGCGAAAAGCTCACCCAGCTGAAACTTAGTATGAACTCCTGCCCCGTAGTGTCCAATAAATGAACCCACCATCAATTTATGAAGCAATAAAAAAATAAACAAAATACCAAAAAATAGAGCCGGAGCTTTCCATAACTTAAAGACATATTTACGCTCATATTTGAATACGTGAAAGCACATCACATAGAGAGCAACTACCGGTAAAATATATGCAAGCTCAATACAAAACAAGGCTAATACAAAGGAAATCAGCGAACCCAATAAATAGAATACTTGAGCTTGATTCAAGTATTGAATAAATAAACGCAGGCTAGTGTAAAAAAATATTGTACATAGCATATAATGTAGACAAACTTTGGAAACTACTACATCCACTGCAAATGGAGAACTCAAGAATAAAAAAGAAGCAAGAAAAGGTAAGTATTTAAAATTCTCCCTTGAAAAAAAATGTGCGCAGATATCTTGAATTAGGGAAAAGGCTAAAACCGCCGTAAAGGCATGCGCCATTGCAAACAAGATGTACCAAGCAGTACCATTAAAGCCAAACAATTTATAAAAAGAATAAAAAAATAAGTGATTTAACTGATGTAAACCGGGATAACCAAAACATGAAAAAACATCGATAAAAGAATGTTCTTCGAAAACCTTTGCCCAGCCATTGAAATCAAAGACCAAGCCCGCTTCTTGCGTGTTTCTATACATGAACAAGCTAATCAAGCCATAAAAAACAAACAATAATAACTTTGCATTGGGAAGTTGCTTACTAAACGACTGCAAACTCATCACGACTATAAAGGAATATTTCCGTGCTTCTTCCGCGGTAAATTTTTCACCTTGTTTTCCAGCATTTTAAATCCTTTTATCAATTTCGTTCGGGTTGTATCAGGTTCAATCACTTCATCAATAAAACCTCTTGCTGCGGCCCGGTATGGGTTAGCAAATTTTTCCGTGTACTCATCCGTTTTTTCTTGAAGTTTAGCTTCCTTATCCATAGCAGAAGCAATCTCTTTTCTAAAAATAATTTCAGAGGCTCCTTTTGCACCCATCACTGCAATTTCAGCCTTTGGCCAAGCAAAATTTAAATCAGCACCAATATGCTTACTACTCATTACATCATACGCTCCGCCGTATGCTTTTCGCGTTATCACGGTTATTTTAGGAACAGTCGCTTCTGCGAAAGCATATAAGAGTTTCGCTCCGTTGGTTATAATTCCATGCCATTCCTGATCTGTTCCGGGTAGAAATCCAGGCACATCTACTAAGGTTAATAAAGGGATATTAAAGCTATCGCAAAATCGAACAAATCTTGCGCCTTTTTTACTGGATTCAATATCCAAAACTCCAGCTAAAACTGCAGGTTGGTTGGCTACTATTCCAACACTTCTACCGGCTATCAGAGCGAATCCTACAACAATATTTTCTGCATAATTTTTATGCACCTCAAAAAAGCCATTTTCATCGGTTAACTCGGCAATTACCTCTCGCATATCATAGGGCTGTTGGGCATTTTCTGGAATTAAGCTATTCAATTTTGGACGGCTCTCATCATCTTTCACTTCATAAGGGTATACCGGAGCATCTTCCTCACAATTTTGTGGCACGTATTTCAATAAAGTTTTTATGTATTCAATACACTCCATTTCATTAGCGCATGAAAAATGAGTTACTCCTGATTTAGTGCTATGTGCCGAAGCACCTCCCAAATCTTCACTGCTTACTTCTTCATGGGTTACAGTTTTCACTACGTTAGGCCCTGTTACAAACATATATGATGTGTTCTCTACCATCATAATAAAATCTGTGATAGCTGGCGAGTAAACAGCCCCACCTGCGCATGGCC
>JADHRO010000071.1 GCA_016777395.1 Chitinophagales bacterium
AATAGTTGATTATTTTTTCTTCAAGCTTATCAAAATCTTCCGTGGAGAACGGTAAATTAATGGCATTCCAGTCTACAGCATTTTCTGTGGTAGCATCTTTTACAATAAACCTATCTTTCGGTGATCTTCCCGTGAATTCACCCGTATTAATAGCTATTGCTCCGTTATCAGCAAAAACACCTTGTTTCAATTCAATCGTCTTCTTAGCTAAATCATCACTAGAAAGGTTCCAAAACTGTTTACCCGTAGTTTTTATTCCTAAATTCATCAATGAATTGCGAGCTATTTGATTGCCTAACACTGCCATAGTATTCGTTTGATTAGGCCTGTAAAGTTAGTATTTATTTTTCGCTTGATTCAAGGCTTTTATGCTTTTTTTAAGTATTTCTTTCAAGCAATCAAAGTGTATAAATAACACTAAGTAAAGCTTCCCCACCTTAGCCTAAATCACTTTAAACGCTGTACGTCTATTTATTCCTTTATTCTCCTCGCTATCATTAGGAACTATGGCCTGACTTTCTCCATACCCCTTATAAGTCAATCGAGAAGAGGATACTCCTTGCTTGAGTAAATAATCAAACACGGCTTTTGCTCTTTGCTCACTAAGAATCAAATTGTACTCCTCAGTTCCATCACTATCCGTATGTCCTCCGACCTCCAGTTTCAAGGAATTGTTTTCTTGCAAATAATCAAGTAAAACTGCCAATTCCACTTTTGAGGATTCCTTGAGTACGGCCTGACCGCTGCTGAAAAAAATATTCTTTAAAATAAATTCTTGTCCTACTCCAATTCTAGTCATTTCCGCGATTAACTCAAGCACTTTTCCCTCTAGGCTATCCTCTAATGAAAATGACGCTGAATAAGGCAAATAACCTTCTACATTAGCAGCATAAGAATAATTGTATCCAGCAGGAAGTGTTACTAAAAAACTTCCATTTACGACATCTGAACTTAAGGTCTTGTAGACTGCTCCACTCTCTAATTCGGAAATTTTAATATTTGCCCTTAGGTATTCTTTGCTTATTCTATCCCTCACCAATCCTTTTACACTTATGACCACTGCAGGCTGAGCAGACCGAGGAAGCTCAAAGCTGTATATGTCCATATCCCCAAAACCTCCCTCACGATTTGATGAAAAATAAGCAGTTTTTCCGTCGGCGGCTACATACAAACCAAATTCGACTTCACTTGAATTTATGGGATATCCTAAATTGACAGGAACGCTCCATTCCCCATTTTCTTTCAATGAACTCTTATAAACATCTGTTTTCCCCAATCCAGGATGGCCGTTAGAAGCAAAATACAGCGTTTTTCCGTCTGGATGCAGATAAGGTCGCTGTTCATCACCTGGTGTATTGATAACCCCGCTTAGATTTTGTAATTCTCCAAACTGACCATTTCCATCAATAGTAGAAATATATATATCACTGCCTCCGTATCCATCATCACTCTTTCTCACTAAAAAAAGTTGCTTAGAGTCAGCAGAAATAACCGGCTGGGATTCCCAATTTCTAGAATTTATAGCACGTCCCATATTCACTGGAGCACGCCACTCCTCTCCTACTTTTTTAGCGATGTAAATATCGAACCGGCCATAATTGTCTTCCATTCGGTCACTAGCAAAAAATAAATACCTGCCATCCTGTGTTATGCTGTGCGCCCCTTCCTGAGTATTTTGTTTGTTCACGCCTTTGACAGCTTCTCTGGCTTTCCATTCACCGTCTAGAAATTGTGCCGAATAGATATCCTCATTGGGGTACCTACCCTGTTTATTGTTTACGGTAAAATATACAAATTCATTGTCCGCTGTTATGGATGGAAAATACTCTGCTTGCTCAGAATTAACGGCTGGACCTAAATTCTGTGGATTAAAATTTACCGGATTAGCCACTGCATTTTTTGACAATTCGATGCTTCCAAGTAAAACACTTGATAGCCAATCTGTGTAGCTGGAAGGTTTTCTTTTGTCTTCATATTTTTTCGCATAAAATTGAGCTTTCTCCCAATCTTTGAGATAAAGGAAGCACCTTCCAATTTCGTAATAGGTTTTGGTCAAGGTAGAGTCAGCATTTATAATTGCCTCGTATTGAACAGCAGCATTTTCATAGTCTAAATAAAGATTCTGATAGAGGTTGGCCAATTGCAATCGAGCATCGATAAAATCGGGATCAATGCTTACTGCTTTTTCAAAGCCTTCCATCGCCAATTGATACCGACCAAACACTAAATGTTCATCAGCCTGTTTATATGCTTCTTGTGCCTTTTTACTCCCTTCATTCTGGGCTAGACTGAGCTGTGTATTGCACGAAGTGAATAGCAATATTACAAGCAAATATATATGTATTTTCATATTCATTCTTTTCAAGTAGTAAGGGTTAAAAGTCGTGCCAAATTTACTTAATAGGTAGAAGATTAATACTAGGGTATATTCATATACTTATGGACTTGCAGAGAAATTCTAAAGTGAGGGTTTTCCTTTACATAAGAAATAATTTCCGGCATCAAGTCTTCACTATGGCTCCACTCTGGCTGAAGAAAAAGCTTACATTTGATATTCACTAATAGAGCATACTTTTGGGCAAACCTGAAATCATTTTCATGTGCTATTATAACCTTTAGCTCATCTGCTAAATCAATGCATTCTTTAAGTGCTTTTTTAAATCGCTTAGGAGAAACACAAACCCAATCCCAATCGCCCGTAATCGGATAAGCTCCGCTGGTTTCAATATGTGTTTTTAATCCCATAGAATGAATCATGCTTGTTAATGGATCCAAATCATACATGGCTGGTTCTCCGCCAGTTACAACTACAATTTCAGCCTTAGACTCACCGAGTAATTCTTTTAGGGTAAGTAAAGGAACAATTTCATGCTCCTGGGCGTCCCAACTCTCTTTCACATCACACCAAGGGCATTCAACATCACAACCAGCCAAACGAATAAAATATGCTGCTGTACCTTGATGGTAGCCTTCACCTTGTATGGTGTAGAAGCTTTCCATAACAGGCAAAGCGAGCTTGCTGTCAAACTGTTGACTTTCTGCATTCGTTTTAATCATCGCGTAAAATTACGAAACTAAAGTGATTCTAATTGAAATATACTGTGCTTAAAATCTTTAGGTATAAGTAATTGATTAGCCCTTACCTCTAGCGTAAATTCAACTGGTTTGTAGGTATCCGTGGTGTAAAAAATGACTTTTAAATCAAAATCGACACCCTCATCAGCGAATCCATCCTGTGCAGTGAAATACAATTTCTTTCCTGCATTCAACTGAATCGCATTGTCTTCGATTGGCATGAGTTCTAGAACCGGATTGGATACATCTAAAATATCTAGCCAATTGGCATCAATAGCTTCCAAACTAATTGTTTTTAGCAAGCCATCTTGGCTTGCATAGTTGAAAATTCCTAAGGTATTTTCTTTACTAATGGACCTTATTTTTGTTGATGGTGCACCATTTTTTGAATAAAATCCTAAGTAACGCTTGTTGGATTCATCAACAAACAAAACCTCTAATTTATCATAAGTATATTCTAGAATACATGCTCCTGATTGTAGACTGTAAATTCCATAACTCGCATCTGAATCATAGCTCGTAGTTTCGGCTACTAGAGTCGATTTAGTCATTTCAAATCCTTTGCCCTTAAAGTCTATTGACCAGTCAGCAGAATCAGTTATTGGATAGACCGGTGAAATATTAAAAATCGTTTGACTTAAGGTATCGTCTAAACTCTTTTTTTCCTTTATTGCAAAAACACCTTTGTTTTGGACCACCTTATAATATGCATTTTCTAAAATCTTTTGGCCATTTTGCGATAGAATGCTTGAACAATCGTGATGTAAGTCCAATTGCTCTTGTTGCGCACAGGCACTTATCAGTAGAAAACACCCAACAATAAAATATTTCATAAAGAAGTAACGCTTTTGAAGTAAAATTTATTTTTTCACAAAAGAACCTTGATGTTGTAAACTTTCACCAATATGCAAATAATATACCCCTGCACTTAAGGCTGAAATATTTACCATAGGCTCCGTGCCAGATTGAAAATCAAATGAGTAAACAATTTTTCCTTGATTATCCATTATTTTCACTGTTTCATTGGACGTTAGATTTATGTCAAGTACAATAAACTGGCTACTTGGGTTGGGATAAACATTCACTACAATTTGATCAGTTTGAGTGCTTAATCCTGTAACACTCTCTACGTTAAATCGTTTGTCATTTGCGCAGCCTGTTGTTTTGTGCGTTAATTCTACCTCGTAAAATATAGAGGCTTGCACATTAGAAACGCTTGTTCCAGTGCTTCCATCTGACCACAAAACATCATAGTTATCTATATCCTCTCCAAGCACATCCACGGTATATGAGTTGGCAGCAGGATCGTAATTTATCAAAATTTCAATGCCATTATTTAGTAAATTACCAAAAAACAATCTTGCTGCGATTAATGCGTCATCAATGCATCCACCATGGTCCTCATTAGTTAAGAAGACGGCCTGTGCGTCAGGAGCGCCATTGTAATTCCATACAGAATCTGCAACCTCCGAGTTTCTGTAATAAACCTGCTCATCACCTGTACAATAGTACATGCGAATCTTGGTTTTAGGAGTCCAATCTAACAAATCATTCTCTTCTAATCTTACCTTAAATGGATAATTTGGGTCGTTGTAAAAAGCATCTATAGTCTGCGCTGTAAACATATTTAAAGGAAAAGGGTCGCATTGCCCATTAATAAAACTCATATCAAAATTATGCCCGATTAAATAGTACGGCATTAATGAATCATAAGGTGAAATGAAAACTTCTTGTATGCTATCATACAAATCGTGATAAACCGATTGATATCCCATAACAATATAGGGCAAATAGCCAGGAGTAGCATAGGGCTGTCCATTATCTACAAAGTCCGCTTGAGAACCAGAAAGATCATAGGCTCCACTCATTGGCATAGCTGCAGTAACATTGAACTCATCTGGATACAACTCTTCAATATATTTAGCCGTTGCGGCTGTTGCGTGCCCTCCTTGAGAATAACCAAAAAGGAATAATTGATTATTTAGCTCAAATGATAAATCCGATTGCAGATCGCGTGCTGCTCTCATTAGATTGATTGCAGAATGGCCTTGAGAAAATCCATGTTGATAAGGATGCAAATCAATGATTGACCCACCCAAACCTATATAATCAGGAGCAACTAAGACATTCCCTTCTGCGGCAAAGACCAAACATATAAATAGCTCACCGCTTCCGTATGATGGCACACCTAATTTTTCAGAGCTAGTCCCATGCTGATAACTAATGAGTGGTGGCTTACAATCCATATTTCTAGGAATAGCTAGAGCACCAGTTACAAGCGTTAAACTGTCGTTGTACTCTGTCCGATAAAATACTCGATACAAATCAACTTCGTATTCGGGTACAAGAGCACCTGTTGCGCCAAAATCGGCAACCACTTGTTCCAGATCAGCAATTGTGTATGTTTGAATGAATTCGTAAGACTCTACCTGAGCTCTTACAAAATTTAAATGGAAAAAAAGGATAATTAAAAAGTATTTTATCTTCATTTTTTTAAGTTTTTATAAAAATAAGCATTCTGAAGTAATTGAACTAAAATTAGAAGTGCTTATTCAATTAAACTTTAAGATTAAATTGGACTGTACTCAATTTATCTCTATTTCTTATGCTCGCCCTTTTAATTATTTCGCAATAAATTGAAAAATAGTGCAGATAAATAAGATCTATTATAGGAATATTAGGTTTATTTTTCTTCCGCTGCGCGCAAGGTGTTTTGCATCAAAGACACTACGGTCATCGGACCCACTCCTCCCGGAACTGGAGTTATAAATTCACACTTCGGGGAAACGCTATCAAAATGGACATCTCCTTTTAGTGCATATCCACGCTTTTTTGAAGGGTCTGCCACTCTAGTAATACCTACATCAATTACCGTAACACCTTCTTTGACCATATCTCCTGTGATGAACTCTGCCCTTCCTAAAGCGACAATAAGTATGTCAGCTTGCAAGCAAATTTCTTTCAAATTTTTAGTTCGGGAATGACAGAGCGTGACGGTAGCATTTCCTTGATTACTTGAGGCACTCATCAATATACTCATCGGTCTACCTACAATATTACTCCTTCCCACAACAACGCAATGCATACCTTCAGTTTTAACATTAGCTCGATCTAGTAAAGTGATAATGCCTTTAGGGGTTGCAGAAACAAATGTTTCTTGGCCTAAGGTTAGCTTTCCAATATTCACTGGATGAAATCCGTCGACATCCTTTTCTGGAGCAATCGCATTGATGACAGCTTCTGCATTGATGTGTTTGGGCAGTGGTAGCTGGACAATAAACCCATCAACACTTGCGTCATTGTTTAACTCTTGAACGGCGTTTAAAACTTCTTCCTCACTGGTAGAATCAGGAAATCTCAACAGCGTAGATTCAAAACCAACTTGATCGCAACTTTTTACTTTGTGGCCCACATAAGTCTCGCTAGCTCCATCTGTTCCTACTAAAATAGCTGCAAGATGTGGCCGCTTTTCGCCAGAAGCAATCCGTTTATCAACCTCTATTTTAATTTCTTCCTTAATGGTTTGAGCCATTGCTTTGCCGTCTAATAATTGCATACTTTTAAAAATTTATGGTATAAAGATATCTAGACTTTCGTTTTATTAAAAACTAATCTAGATTTTCTATTGATAAGATTACATGTAAAAAGTATCTAAAAAAATAAATACTGAACTTAAGCACTTTTTCATAGCGCTCATTAGCTCATGATCTAATCAGTCCATAATGGAGGCGAGTGCCAATTGAAGAAGAGGAATTCCGATTAACAGGAAAAGAGCAAAGCGAAACAAGGGAGAAAACTAAGCTTAATGGTCTTTTATAAGTTGAAGAATTTCATCGATAACTTTTCGATGGTTTTGCAGCCGAGGCACTTTATGTTGCCCTCCCATTTTGCCCTTGGCTTTAAGCCATTGGTAAAAAACTCCCTTGGAAAGTGAGAGAATTGTTGGTGCTTGTAAGCCTAAGTCAGCTGTCCGTTTCGCCTCATAATCTGAGTTTTGTTTCATTAACTCATAGTCTAACGCCTCTTTGAATTCACTCAGCTTAGTAGGCGCTTTTTTAAATTCAATCAACCAATGGTGCCCTCCTTTTCCATACTTATCAGGGAATATGGGCCCTACAGTATATTCACTGACTTCGCAATTCAATTTTTCGCAAACGGAAGCTAAGGCCTTATTGGAATTGTCCTCAATCAATTCTTCACCAAATACATTGATAAAGTATCGAATACGTCCGGTTATTTTTATTCGATAGGGTTTGAGGGTTGTAAAGCGAATGGTATCACCAATCATATAGCGCCACAGGCCACTTTTAGTGCTTATAATCAAGGCATACGATACCCCTAACTTTACCTCCTCTAATTGAATTGTTGTATTCTCCTTCTTATGTAAGTCAGGCAAGGGTAAAAATTCATAAAAAACTCCATGGTTGCACAGCAAGGCTAAGCCTGCTGCTTCATCTCCGAATTTATCCTGGATGGCAAAAAAACCCTCAGATGCATTATAGGTTTCTAAAAAAGTAAACTCTCCGGGACCTACTATCTCTTCAAAACTTTTTTTATAGGGTTCAAAATTTACACCCCCATGCATATACAATTGAAAGTTTGGCCACAATTCCCTTAAATGTGTCACTCCACTTTTAGCCAATACTTGTCTTAACAGGATGAGGTTCCAGCTCGGGACTCCAGAAATACTCGCCACATTTTTACGGGTCAACTCCGTGCTAATTCTATTAATTTTGGACTCCCAATCAGTCATTAAAGCAGTTTCTTTTTTGGGTAATCGATTAAACTCAACCCAAGGGGGTAAGTTTGCTAATAATAAGGAAGATAAATCCCCGATAGCCCTTCTTTCATTTTGCTCATCAAAAGAACCCGCTACTGACACATTTTTTCCATCAAACACCGTTGAATTTGGAAAATACTGACAGTGAATACTGAGTATATCTTTACCTCCTTTGAAATGATTCTCATAAAGGGACGCTTTCGATAAAGGGAGGTACTTCGATTTGGAATTGCTTGTTCCAGAACTTTTGGCAAACATTTTAATCTGCCCTGGCCAAAGTATATCTTCTGCCCCATTTTTCATCTGAAGAATATCCTCTTCCAATGATTCGTAGCTTTGAATTGGAATATTTGCCTTAAACTGTTTTAGATGCTCTATTTTATCAAAACCGTATGACTTACCAAATTTAGTAGTCTCAGCTAAGGAAACGAGCTCACGCCACAGGGCATCTTGATGAAACACCCCCTCCTGACATTCTTTATCAAAACTTGAGAACCGGTGTTTAAAAATAAGCTCTAAGACTTTCCCTTGCATTGCTTGGCAAAAATAGAAAAAGGACGGTGAAAATAGCCCTTTTCCCTGCTTAGAATTTTTAACTTATATAATAGAAATATTTTTGACCAGGCAGCCCCCCGTCATCTAGAAAGCCAACTACTAAGCTTTCTTAACTGGAATTTTAGTCATGGCAAGTTCACTTATTGCTGTGATACTTAAGGAAGGATTTACGCCAGGGTTTGCGCTTATCATACTGCCATCGCAGACCAACATATTCTTATACCCAAAAACCTTATTCTCTTTGTCAATTACCCCGTGCTTCTCATCTTTACCCATAGGACAACCTCCTAGAATATGAGCCGTAGAGGGATTAGCAAATAACGTTTCCAAATTCATTGTGGTTGGAATACCGTTGGTAATATCTGCAAAATGTTCAGCTATCTCTTGCGCCTCTTTGATAAAGGGTGTGGGTCTTTTACCTGTAGATACTTTGGAGTTCATTCGGCCAATTGCATTCAAGGAAAATTGAAGCGTACTATCTAAAGTCTGCATGAATAAAATTATAGGCGTTTTCTTTGCCCAATCCCGAACAAAAACCAATTTCAAAAAAGCAATAGGTCGCTTGATAATATTCAAACATAGATTTCCCAGACGCTCAAACACATTTTTTCCTTTGGTCATTGGCCAAGCAAGTATCCGCCAAAAACCCGAGCCGTAAGAGTATCTACAAGGCTCTAAATGAGTGTTTTCATCGGTATGCAAAATTGATCCAATAGCTACTCCCCTGCTGTAATCCTTCCCTTTCAAATCAATACTCGTTACAGGTATTAAGGCTTCATTATTTGTTCGGATTTCAGTACCTAGCTTATCCGATAAATTGGGAAGAGCGCCATTCTGCTTCAACTGAAGCATCAATTTAACCGACCCTATAACTCCACCCGCAAAAATCACTCCTTTGGCGCGAACTTTTCTTTTCTTCTTGAAGAAGC
>JADHRO010000072.1 GCA_016777395.1 Chitinophagales bacterium
TAAGTCAAGCTGAAACTCTTCCCGCTAAATTTTATCGAAGCGCAGAAGTTTTTCAAGCATTAAAAGAGAAGGTATTCCTAAGGTCTTGGCAATGGATTGGAGATGAAAACAAGCTAGTACCACTTACAGGAAGTGCATACCCATTGGTTTTACTGGATAAATACTTAACTGAGCCGCTAGTATTGATAAAAGACCAAACCGACGAGCTCAAATGTTTTACTAATGTATGTACCCATCGAGGAAACATTGTGGTGCAAGATTCGGGAAAAGTTAGCACGCTAAATTGCAGGTATCATGGCAGGTCTTTTAGCTTGGATGGCAAATTCAAACACATGCCTGAATTCAAAGAGGCTAAAAATTTTCCAAGACCATGTGATAGCTTGACCGAATTCTCACTCCAAAAATTCGGTTCACATTTATTTGTTGGGTTAGATCCTGCATTTGACTTTTCTGAGGTGATAAATACAATGAATGAAAGAGTAGGATTTCTGCCTTTAAATGAATTTAAACTAGATGAATCTAGGAATAAGGATTATATAGTAAATTGTCATTGGGCGTTGTATTGCGATAATTACTTAGAAGGATTTCATGTTCCATTTGTCCACGAAGACTTGAACAAAGTTTTGGATTATGGCAGCTACGAAACCGAGATATATGAGCATGTGAATGTGCAGATTGGATATTCCGATAGTGATGAAGAAGTTTTTGATTTACCTGAAGGTCATATAGATTATGGAAAGCATGTTGCTGCTTATTATTATTGGATTTTCCCTAATGTCATGTTTAATTTTTATCCTTGGGGTTTGTCAATAAATATTGTAAAACCCATAGAAATCAATAAGACCAAGGTCTCTTTTATCACTTATGTTTATGATGAAGAGAAACTTTCAAAAGGTGCTGGAGCATTATTGGATAAGGTAGAACATGAAGACGAATCTGTGGTAGAAGCAGTGCACAAAGGGCTTCAATCTCGTTTTTACAAAGCTGGAAGATTCTCACCAAAAAGAGAAAAAGGCGTGCATCATTTCCATCGTTTACTGGCTGAATACATGAATGTAAGTGAAAATGAAAACTAGATCTAAAAGGATTTAAATCAACAAAAGTGATTAGTATTTATTGTACATATTGCTCTGCGAAAAAAGATAAGCGCAAAACTCCAATGCCAGCCCATGCACTTTATCAAAATGAAAGGATTAAAAAGGTTTATCATGCGGCCCAATTAACAGGCGTGAAATTCATGATCTTATCGGGCAAGTATGGCCTCATTAATGCGATGCAAAAAATTAAAACATATGACCATTTACTTGTAGCAGCTGAGGTCGACCATCATGCAGATTTAGTCGCAATGCAAATGAAAGTTGAAAAAATTAATGAAATAGTCTTTTTTATGAATCCAGTAAAAACCGATGATCAGCTTAAGCCCTACCTGGATTGTATGCTTAAAGCTTGTCAAAAATCAGGAATATCCCTAATAATAAAAGAAGAATCCTATATCGATTAAAGTTAAAATAACTCTTGATTGATTAAAGCTTCTGTCGTGAAAAGCACTGGACCAATGATGGTAGCTCAATAGCTTTAAGACCTTACACTTGCTATACCAAGCATTGCTTGTTACTATCAAGACTAAAAAATAATGTGAATACAGAAGCCTTATAAAAGATATTTATCAATGCAAACGAAACCAAGGATAAGCTCCATACTCGAAACAAACAATCTATCACAATCAATTACCGGGGTAAAAGCATTTAATTTATCAGAACTAAAGCTCAAAGAAGAGCTGCAATTTGAACTGCCAAGCCAGCTAAGATTAGGGCACTTAGTAGAAAAAATTATTTCTAATTTAATTCAATCTTCTACCAATTACGAAGTGCTCTATGAGAACATTCAGGTCATTAAGGATAAAAAAACATTGGGTGAGATTGATTTTATCCTTAAAAACCAGAGGAACGAGCAGATTATACATTTGGAATTAGCCTACAAGTTTTATTTATATGATCCAAACATTTCTGAGCATGCATTTAATAACTGGATTGGTCCAAACAGAAATGATTCATTAAAAGAGAAATTAGACAAACTAAAAAATAAACAATTCCCCTTATTGCACCACAATTTTACACAATCTGTAATGCCTGATATCGCCATTAATGAAGTTTCTCAGTCGCTTTGCTTCCTGGTTTCTTTATTTATTCCTTATCAATGTAAACGAACTTATGCCCCTAGTTATGCAAAAGCTATCAAGGGCTATTATTTAAATTTAGACGCATTTATTAAAAGGGATCATGCCTTAAAAAGCTATTATTTGCCTACCAAAAAAGAATGGGGAATGGACCCCGCAGACAACGAGATTTGGACAGACTTTGAAGGTATAGTAAAGCAGGCCGAGTCGATTATCCAAGAAAAACAAGCCACTTTATGTTGGCAAAAACATAAGCAATCATACCTCACTTTTTTTATTGTTTGGTGGTAGTCCATTTGCTTATTTAATCATATAAAATCCGAATAGATGTTTGACGGAATCATTGCTTTTTTAGGCTATCTGAAAAGTAATTTACACAACTTAAACTGAAAATCATTTCGCTTTTTAATACCTTTGCATGAGATAAAACATATGAAGTTCAAACTTATATCCATAACTATTTTAACTTTCTTTTTAAGTTTCTTACTGGCTCAAACCTTGACAATAGAAGATGATTTTGAGGGAAATGGGACCATTAGCTCCTGGTATGGAGATAACTGCAACTTGAATATAAGCTTTAACAATCCATTTAAACAAGGAATTAATTTATCTGATAAAGTTCTTGAATATCATGACATCGGTGGGCAATATGCCAATGTGCGATTTGATGCTGCCAATAATTTTGAGTTAAATACCAATAGCACTTTTAGCTTAAAAATATATATCCCCTCAAATAGCTTGACCGGTAGTCAGCTGAATCAGGTTTCTTTAAAACTTCAAGATGGGACCAAAGCAAATCCATGGACCACTCAAAGTCAAATTGTTAAGCCATTAGCTTTGGATCAATGGCAAACAGTAAGCTTTGATTTTGAAAATGACAATTACATCAATTTAGATGCCTCCTCACCTCCTCCAAACCAGCGAAACGATTTTAACAGAGTACTTATTCAAGTCAATGGTGAAAACAACAATGACCAGGTGCTGGCTTATATAGACGATGTAAGCTATGATGGAACCATCCTAAGCGATCCTGTATACGATTATTTAGTTTGGTCGGACGAGTTTGATGTCGATGGACCAATTCTTTCTACCCATTGGTTTCATCAAACACAAATACCTCAAAATGGATCATGGTTCAATGGAGAAATACAACATTATACAGACAAAATAGATAATACGTATGTAAATAATGGAACACTCCACCTTGTTGCAAAAAAAGAGAATTATACGAATCAAGGCATTACTAAAGAATATACTTCTGCAAGATTAAATTCTAAATTTGCCTTTACCTATGGAAAGGTAGAGGTTCGGGCAAAGCTGCCGGAAGGAATTGGCACTTGGCCAGCGATATGGATGCTGGGTAAAAACATCAACGAAGATGGTGGCTATTGGGATAATCTTGGATTCGACACAAGCTCTTGGCCCAATTGTGGTGAAATTGATATCATGGAGCATTGGGGCAGCGATCAAAATGTCATAAAAAGTGCCACACATACCCCATCCAGCTTTGGAGGGACGGTTAATACCGGTGGACAAAATATTGCAACAGCGTCTACCGATTTTCACACCTATACATTGGTCTGGACTCCGTATAAATTGATGTTTAGTGTTGATGGAATCCCTCATTATACCTACAATCCAGCGATTAAAGATATCAATACATGGCCTTTTGATGCTGATCAATACTTACTCTTAAATCTAGCTATATTACCAGAGATATCTCCAACATTTTCAAGTGGTGCTATGGAAATAGACTTTGTTAGAGTATATCAGGAAAGTACATTATCTCTTCCAGATATTCAAGAAAATATTGTTGCAAGAGTCTACCCTCTTCCTTTCGCTGATCAGTTAAACATACAGCTAAATAATATCCCTAATCAACATACTCTGCTAAGACTATATGCTATCGATGGGAAATTAATAAGTACATATGATGCAGAAATAAATAATAACAGTTTGGTTTTAAACAAGCTGAATAATCTAAGTGAAGGCCTCTATTTTTTAAATTTTGAGATCAATAAGCAAACCCATAGATTAGCGGTAGTCAAAAATTAAGATTTAACCTATCATGGCTGCTATATTAGCTCATCTTTAATTTTATTTCTCAAGATATTAGAACTATTTATTTTTCGCAAAATATTAAAGTGATATTGAAAAAGGCATTCTTAATTTTATCAGACGATTTCTAAAAAATCATCTTCAACTCCACGCCACATCAAATTTCACTATATTTAAGCTTTTAAGCACATTTTTAAATAAGCAAATTCATCATCAGCCAATGCGGTCATTACCAAAGCAAGGATTAAAAGGATTAGTTGAAAACTGGCAAAGTGATATTTTAGCCGCAATCAGCGTGGCATTGGTGGCGATGCCATTGTGTTTGGGAATAGCCATTGCTGCGGGAGTGCCACCCATGGCAGGTATCTTCTCCTCCGTTATCGGTGGAGTTGTTACTACTTTTTTTAGAGGCAGTCATTTGGCCATCAATGGGCCTTCTGCAGGAATTATAGCAGTAATTTTATCGGCTGTGGCTGTCTTAGATGACGGATCGGGTCATGCGCTGAACTATGTTTTTGCAGCCATCATCGTCTCTGGTGGTATTCAAGTTTTATTAGGCTTTTTCAAATTAGGTAGATACGCCGACTTGTTCCATAGTACAGTTATTCAAGGAATTCTTGCAGCGATTGGGGTTATTATCATCTCGAAGCAGATACACATTGCAATGGGAACTACATCTAACTCAACAGAAATTATTGGGACAATAGTGGATGCCATAAAACAAATACCTAATATTAATCCATACGTGGGAGTCATTTCATTGTTGGGGCTTCTGCTCTTATTGTTTCATTCCCGATTATCTTATAAACTTTTTCATCTTATACCCGCGCCACTTTGGTTGTTGATTTTATCCATCCCATTTGTATTTTTATTCAACTTTTTCGAAGCTCAAACCCTAAGCTTTTTAGGCAGCGATTATAGTGTAGGGCCCGACTTACTGATTAATTTACCCGATAATATCATGGATGCAATTATGTTTCCTGATTTTTCAAAAATCAATACGATGCCTTTTTGGATTTCTGTGTTATCTATAACCATGATTTCAAGTATTGATTCACTAGCCGGAAGTAAGGGAGTAGATAAACTAGACCCCTACAACAGAAAGACAGATTTAAACAAAGACCTTATTGGGATAGGTTTGAGCACAATGGTTTCAGGAGCAATAGGTGGTTTGCCTATCATCAGTGTAATTGTGCGAAGCAGCGTGAATGTTCAAAACAACGCGAAGACAAAATGGTCTAACTTGTATCATGGTCTGTTGCTCCTACTCTTTATTTTTATTCTTACTCCATTTATCAAAATGGTTCCGCTTTGTAGCTTAGCTATTTTACTTGTTTTTACGGGGTATAAGCTGGCTTCTCCTAAAGTGTTTAAAGATGTATACAGCTATGGTCCTGAGCAGCTTATATTTTTCTCAGGCACCTTAATTATCACGCTTTATACCGACCTATTAATTGGTATTTTTGGAGGTTTGGGTTTAGCTTTAATGGTACACTGGCTGCTATCTATGATGCCTCCTCGCACCTTTCTGAAAATGATTTTTAATTCGGGCTCGAATATTTTCACGAATAAAGATGGATCCTACCACTTGGAAATTAAAGGTATTGCCAATTTCCTAGCAACCCTCAAAATTCAAGACTTAATGTCTAGAGTAAAACCGGGCACCCAAGTAACGATTGACCTATCTGGCGCTAAACTGGTAGATCATTCCATTCTAGAAAATATTTATAGTTTTCAACGCAGTCACTCAGATACCGGCGGTAATGTTTTTATCTCTGGATTAGAAGAGCACTCTTCCTCATGTGATCACAAGTTAGCTTTGAAAATTTTACCTAAAATAGCAGCTAAAATAAAGACTAAGAGACAGCTTCGATTAACAGAAATGGCTGACGGTCACCAATGGAATTTCAATATTGAACAATCAACCGACTTGCAATATTTCGAGTCTTTTTATTTTTTCAAAACCCGACCAGTAGAGTTTCAATTAAATACAATCACTTCGCAGAATAATAAACGGAATTGGAAAATTTTTGATGTACGTTTTGAGGAAGGCGCTTATTTAGCTTCTGAAGAATATAACACAACTATTTGTCTGCTTAAGGCATCAAAAACAATACCTAAATTTGTTATCGAGAAGAAAAGTTTTACCGATATATACTTAAATACATCATGGCATAAGGATATCGATTATTCTTTGTTTAAAGAATTCTCCAAAGACTTTATCATCAAGGTAAATGATCAGCAAAAAATGACGGAATTTCTTAGCCCCGCTCTTCGTTTGTTTATTGAAAATGGCAACGTCCATCATTTAGAAAGTAATGGAGAGTCCATCATGATTTTTACGGATACCTTGCGGTTAGCTGAAATTTCTGACTATTCTGAAATCGTTAAGTTCGGAGAAGAGTTAGAAGAATTAATTTGAGTATTCTAAATTAAATTACTGGTGCTTCAATATCCAAAGCTCTACTTCTTCAGAAGAACGCCAATTTTGGTCACGCTTTGTTTTTTCACTGGCTGCCTTAACAGCGCGGGTTAAGCATTTTTCTAGATGGAACCTTCCACCTTTTTCAATCTCCTCTTGAATAGGATGTGTTTTGCTTACTTCAGTGATTTGAGATAGGTTAGAGAAAATAATAACTAATTTCCCATCGGGTAAAAGTCTTTTTTTTGCTGCTTCAAAAAAATCAGGAAACAGTGTTTCTTTATAATAAATAGCTTCATCATTGCTGTCTAATTCTCCATCTTGAGGTATCCAAGGTGGGTTAAACACAATCAGTTCAGTCTGCTTTTCAAAAGGACCAAATAGAGAGGCGTACGCCAATTCAATCTTTCGAGACATTTTGGTTTCCCCCATAGATTCTTTAAGCCCAATAATAGCATTTGGATTTGTGTCAGTAGCAAAAACTTTCTGAAAACCATGTTTAACCAACTGAAAACTTAGCACTCCGCTCCCAACACCAACATCTATAGCAGACTTTTTTGCTCCTTCGTAACGCTTCAACCAATTATCGAAAAGAATCAGATGATCAAATCGAGTAGGGAAATATGTGCCGTAGTAAGGGTGTATTTTGTTACGCAATACGGGAATCATTAATCCATTTTGATACCACTGCCAAGAGCTGTTCATCCCCTGCACTTGAGGAAAGGGTAATAAAAAATGTTTGTTTTCTGGATAGAGTTTGGCCAGCCAACCAATGGACGGTGCTTTTTTAACTTTCAGTTTATGGTGATCAACTTCAATCAAAATAAGATTAGATAGTTTGCGATAAGCTGCGCGATAGGCTCGCTGCTCCTGAAAGGTTTTATTTGGCATCGTTTTTCTCAAATGCGTTTGCACCTCTCGAATGAGAGTCATTCCATTACTGTAAAAACCATTTACTAATACAGGTATTCCAGCCTCCAAACCCTTTATCGTTTCTTTTGCATCCGCATAGCGATTAAAAATCTCCAACTCTTGATCAACCGGGATTGGTGATGGTCTTTTTACTTTAAATTCTGTGCTCATGAATCCACTCCATTTTTTTTAAAGTACTAAGGTAGCTTTAAAAAACAGTTTTGAACGTGCCATGTGCAATATGGATACATACAATCTATGCAGTTGGCCTGAGTCAACTTTCATTTGATTAAAAACTAACTGTACAACAGGAATGATTGTGAAAATCTCAACAAATGAAAAAACAATTATGAAAGCTAATCATGCGTATATTGGTGATTTAAAAGATTTGTTTTATCTTCCATATCTTATCGAAAATCAATAGTTTGACAACTTTTATTTTAGAATTTTTTAGAACTATTTTAAAAAGAACCTTCCATAGATTAAAAAAAATAAATAATGCGTAAACTTCTCTTAATTTTTTCAGTAATTTTTTCTTTGACCTTGAGCGCAAATGCTCAACTAACCCTCAATGATGTCACTCTGCCAGCGAAACTTTCATATCATGATCAAACGCTTATATTAAATGGTGGAGGTATCCGATCTAAATTTGTTTTTAAATTGTATACTATTGGATTGTACCTCACCAAAAAAAATAGTGACGGGAATGCTATTATTAAAGAGAATAGCAGCATGGCTGTGCGTTTTGAAATAAGCTCAGATATGATTAATAGTGATAATATGAGTGAAGCCATCAATGAAGGCTTTGATAAAAGTACTAACGGTAATACCTCATTAATTCGACAACGAATTGATGAAATGTTAAAAACGTTTTCTAGTGAAGAAATCCTTATTGGGGATTTATTCGAAATAGTTTTCACCCCTGATAAAGGCTCTGAAATTTACAAAAATGGAAAACTAAAAAGCACCATTAAAGGACTGGACTTCAAAGAAGCACTATTTGGGATATGGATTGCAGAAAACTCAGTTTCTAGCAGTTTGAAAAAGCAGCTTTTAAATAAATAGCTTATCCTGATGAAGGTAAAAGATAATTCGTAGGCTTGTCCTCTAAATGCTGCCTAAAGCTTTCTTCTGCTTTTTCCGTTTTATTTTTGAGAAGTTTGTTCTAAAACCCTATCTTTACATCAAATTCAAATTAATATGTATAAAATTTTACTTTCAATCATGTTGCTCATGTCATCTTCTCTTTACGCCCAAGATTGGGAACAAAAAGCAGATGCTCCAGCTGGAAGACATCATCCAATCTCATTTTCCATAGACGGAAAAGGATATGCTGTAACAGGCACGGGTTTCGACGGTGAACCAAGCAATGAATTTTTTCAGTATGACCCTGTTGCGGATAATTGGTCAACACTCAATGATTTTCCCGGTCCCAAAAGAAGTTTTGGTATTGGAGTTGTAAACAACGATGTTGCTTATCTTGGTTTTGGTGCTAGCTTGAGCCAATATTTAAATGATTTTTGGAAATATGACCCAGCGACTGGCACATGGACGCAGCTAGCAAGTTGTGGTTGTTCAGGCAGAAGACATCCAGCTATGTTAACCATTGGAAATAGAATTTATCTTGGTTTGGGAGACGATGCTGTTGATAATTTGAAAGATTGGTGGATGTATGATATCACCTCAGACTCTTGGTCTCAAATAGCGGAT
>JADHRO010000073.1 GCA_016777395.1 Chitinophagales bacterium
TTTAGATATAAACGTCAAATAATATGACGTTTTGAAATTTACTCTGGTGATTGCTCTGGCGCAGTTGCAATAACATTACCCGTAATTTTAACTGTTTTAACCGAAGCACCTGCGTTAGAAGTAACCGTTACGGACTTGGTAAATTTACCTAATCTATTGGTATCATACTTTACTTTGATCTTAGCAGTCTCACCGGGTAGTACCGGCTCAGTTGGACATTTAGGTACCGTACAACCACAAGAACCTTTACAACTAGAAATGATTAATGGTTCGTTACCTGAATTTGTAAAAACAAATTCGCGGTTTCCGTCGGAACCTTTGGTAATGGTTCCATAATCAACTGTTTCCTCAGTAAAATCAATTTGAGCACCACCCTCAATTGCTAAATTTAGCCCATTGTCCTGAGCCACTAGACTAAGACTAAGACATGTTAAAAAAGTGAAAAATAAAACTTTCATAATAATTTTTTGTTTAATCAAAAGTAGACAATTCCTTCTTAATATACATTACAAGCCGATACTTAACAGAAGATTAACATAGTAATGGAGAGTATAAAAAACTTTGGAAACTTTCGTGATTTATTTTGTTTCCTAAGTGTATTTATGCTATTTTTGCCGCTGTAATATGAACCAAGAATTACAAATATTGATTAAATCTAAAGAACTTTTCTTTAAACTAGGAGTTCGTTCTATCACTATGGATGATATTTCTAGTGAACTAGGCATTTCAAAGAAGACGCTGTATCAGTATGTAAATAACAAATCAGATTTAGTCAATAAAACCTTACTCTTGCACTTCGCAGATGAGAAGCTTGTAATTAGCGATGTTATAGGAAATGCCGAAAATGCCATGGATGAAATCATTCGCATAGCTCGTGCTAGTTTAAAACAGTTTAGATCCATGCATCCTTCAACTATCTATGACATAAAAAAATATTACCCAGAAGCATGGAAGTTGATTGACCAGTTCAAATCAGACTTTATCTACTGCTGTATAAAAGAGAATATTTTAAAAGGGAAAGCAGAAGGAATGTACCGAATGAAAATCGATGAAGATGTAATCGCCCGATTATATATCAACTCGATTGACTATCTAGTTAATCCGCATAATTTTCCTGCAGTTCAGTACAACTTCTCCGATTTATACAAAGAATTTATAAACTACCATCTTCAGGGTATCTCTGCTGAGCGTGGCTATCTATATTTGAAAAACATTCAATTAGAAGAAAATGAATAAACTTTTAAAACTCCTTTTAGTCTTAGCACTACCCCTCGCAATTTCAGCGCAAGAAAAACTTACCCTGGAAGAAGCTTTAGAATTTGGGTTTGAAAATAACACAGACTTCAAAAACACGCAATTAGATGCCGCAATCAGAAAACAATTCGCATTTGAGGTAATGACAGAGGGTTTCCCTCAAATCAATCTAAACTTAGATTATTCTTTTGCTTTTGAACAGCAAGTCAGTATTGTACCTGCTGGAGTTTTTGGGCCGAATGAGCTAGAGTTTATTTTTGCTCAACCCCAAACTGCCAATCTAGCCGCTGATGTCTCTCAGTTAATTTTCGATTCCCGATACATCTATGGAGTCAAAGCGAGACAAGCGCTACTTGAGTCGGCAGATTTTCAAGTTGAACAAGCTAGAATAAATACGTCTGAAGCTATAACAAAAGCATACTTCGGCGCACTTATTAGCCAGGAAGCCTTTGAACTTTTAAGTCAAAATGAAGCTATTTTAAAGAGTATTCTTGACGAGACAAAGGCCACTTACGCAGAAGGTCTTATAGACGAGTTAAGTGTAAACCGATTAGAGTTGAACATGTCCAATTTGCTTACACAAATAGTGAAGCAAGAAAATCAATCGGAAAATGCTCTACTTAATTTGAAGTATGTGATTGGGATGCCCAATGATTCTGCTATTGCCTTAGCTGGGGACTTTGATGAGTTGGTGAATAATTTCACGTTTGACGCAAGTGCTGAAGTAAATCCCAACAATCGAATAGAAACTAAAATGTTAGCGAATCAAGCAGAGTTAAAACAATATGACATAAAACAAGCACGTTCAAGTTATTTCCCGAGTTTATATGCGTATGCGCTATATGGAACTTTGGCTCAAAGACAAGACTTTAACTTTTTTGACACCAATTTAAGATGGTTTGACTTTGGAACTGTCGGATTTAAGTTAAATATCCCGGTTTTTGATGGTTTGAAATCAAAATCTCAGGTGCAGCAGCGAAAATTAGAACTTGAAAAAATTGAGAACAATCAAGAGAACTTCCAGCAGATAATAAATCTGCAAGTGACGAGTGCACAAAACAACCTGGCAAATGCACTCAATGAATACGACAATCAAGAAGAAAATCTAGCCTTGGCGAACAAAATTCTTACCAAAACGATTATCATGTTCAATGAGGGGGTTGGTAGTAGCTTTGAACTCTCCCAAGCCCAACAAGAGTATACAAACACGATGATTAATTATACACAATCAGTATATAATTTATTGATTGCTAAACTAGAAGTAAACAAAGCATTAGGATCTTTATAAAATAATTAAAAATGAAAAATAACATTAAACTATTTTTAGTCGGAATTTTCCTCCTTTCAGCCTGTGGGAATAACTCCACTCTCGAAGAAATGAAAAGCCAAAAACAAAAGGTTGAACAGGAAATCAAAACACTAAAAGCACAGCTGGCTGATATAGAAGCTGATATAAGTTCTTTAGATACGACTACCAACAATGAGAAGATTGAGTTGGTGACTACTTTAGACGTAACACCAACAGTTTTCACTAATTATATCGAAGCTCAAGGTAAAACCTACACTGAAAATAATGTATCAGTAAGTACGGATATGGGAGGGCTAGTTACGGGTATTTATGTGAATGAAGGACAATACGTTCCTAAGGGAAAAATATTGATTCAACTAGACAACAGCACGATCCTAAGTCAACTTGCTGAGCTAGAAACAAATTTAAATTTAGCCAAAGACATATTTGATAAGAGACAACGTTTGTGGGATCAAAACATAGGATCTGAAATTGAATATTTACAAGCGAAAAATAATTATGAATACTTAATTGATAAAAAATCTTCTATCAGTACACAGTTAAGTAAATCATCAATAAAAGCTCCGATTAGTGGTTATGTAGATGCCATTAATTTAAGACTTGGGGAAATGGCTGCTCCTGGAAGGCCCGCTTGTCGAGTAGTGAACAACAGCAAAATGGAAGTGCGAATAGACCTAACGGAAGTATACATCGGTAAGGTAGCAAAAGGAGATGAAATATTAATCGAGCTGCCCGCATTAGGTATAGAAAAAAATGCAGTAGTTAGCTCCGTTGGGCAAACCGTAAACTCCTATAATCGAGCTTTTCAAGTAATTGCATCCATTGAAAATGGGAATGACAATATTAAGCCTAATTTGTTGGCTAAGGCGAAAATAACGAAAGAATCGATACCTGACGCCCTAGTCATCCCCACGAGTTTGGTTCAAGAATCATCGAAGGGTTATTTTGTTTTTACTGCGCAAATTGATAGTTTGTCCAATGCGGTCATTGCAGTTAAAAAAACCATCGATATCAGCGAAAGCTATGCAGGCCAAGTGGTTGTTCGTGCAGGGCTGAAAGCTGGAGACCTTATTATTAACGAAGGTTTTAGAAATGTATTAGATGGACAGATTATCCAAATTCTCAAATAAGTATTAAAGTCAAATTAAGTAAAAATGGGTAAAGACAAAAAGTCAAATCAGATCACACGTGAGTTTTTCTTATCTTCCTTATCCGTAGATAACAGAACCAGTGTTGTTATATTGATGTTCCTCATTCTAATCACTGGAATTGGGGCATATAATTCAATGCCAAGAGAGAATTATCCCGAAATAAATATTCCGACTATTTATGTTGGAGTTGTATACCCTGGCAACTCGCCAGAGGATATGGAAAATCTTATTACTAGACATATTGAAAAAGAGATAAATTCTATTACCGATGTCACGCAAATTAGATCCACCGCGATACAAGACTACTCGACTACAATCGTGGAGTTTGATTTTGATGTAGATGTAAACGAAGCACTATTAGATGTTAAGGATGCTGTAGATAAAGCCCGCAGTGAGTTACCCTCAGACCTTGATCAAGAACCCAATATTTTTGAACTTGATTTTGCGTCAATTCCATTCATCAATATCAATCTTAGTGGTGAAAATTATACCCTAGAACAGTTAAAGGATTATGCCGAATATTTAGAAGATGAAATAGAAAATTTAGCACAAGTTTCCAAAGTTGAAATTCGAGGAAGTTTAGAGAAAGAGGTAAGTATTGCCGTAGATAAATCTAAAATGGAAGCGGCTAAAGTTAGCTTTCGTAATATAGAAGATGCAATAAACTTTGAGAATATGACCATCTCAGCGGGTGATTTACTTGTAGGAGATAATCGAAGAACTGTAAGGATTGTAGGTGAATTTAATGACGTTAATCAAATTAAAGATATCATCGTAAAAAGTGATTTTCAAAAACCGGTATTTCTTAAAGATATTGCAAGCATCGATTTTATTCCTAAGGAAACTGATAGTTATGCAAGGATTGGCGGAGAACCTGTTGTTTCTTTAGATATTATGAAGCGCAGTGGGGAAAACTTAATTGTAGCTGTAGACCTGATAAAGGATATCATACTTAAGGCCGAAAAAGATAAATTCGAAGATGATTTAACCGTTACCATTACTAATGATACCTCATTACAAACCAAACTTCAAGTAGCTAATCTTGAGAATAGTATTATTTCCGGTGTTATACTCGTGGTATTAGTTCTGCTATTTTTCTTAGGATTGAGAAATGCCCTTTTTGTTGGAATTGCGATTCCCATGAGCATGGTTATGGGATTTTTAATTCTAAACCTCATGGGAGTTACCTTGAATATTATGGTATTATTCTCATTGGTTTTAGCCTTAGGAATGCTCGTCGACAACGGTATTGTGGTGGTTGAAAATATCTATCGATTGCTGCAAGAAGGTAAAGATATTATAACAGCATCTAAAGAAGGAGTTGGGGAAGTTGCTGTGCCTATTATTGCTTCAACGGCGACCACACTTGCCGCATTTTTCCCATTGATTTTTTGGAAAGACGTTATGGGGGAGTTCATGAAGTATTTGCCAATTACCTTGATTATCGTTTTGAGTAGTTCTTTGTTCGTTGCTTTGGTCATCAATCCAGTATTGACTTCCTTCTTTATGAAGCTTGATGAAGAAGTTGCAACACGTAAGAAAATCAAACAATCTCCTTTTTGGATATTAAATGGAGTATCTCTTGTATTAGGTATTGTATTGGTTATAGCAGGATTGAGCATGGATATAACCCCTGCCGTTGTAATTGGAAACCTAATGGCTGGTGTTTCACTTATAATACTCATTAATCAATACCTGCTTTCTCCCGCAGCTAAGTTCTTTCAATTGCGTATTCTTCCTTGGATAGAAAATAAATACGAAAATTTTGTGCGAGTAGCATTAACTGGGAAAACTCCAATCGTGCTGTTTATCGGTATGTTCTTTATGTTGATTGGCTCTCTAATGTTTTTTGCTCTTCGCCAACCCGAAGTGGTATTTTTTCCAGAAGGGCAACCCAATTACGTGAATGTTTTTGTAGAATTTCCTACCGGTACGGATATTGAATATACCAATAAGAAAATACGAAAAATAGAAGAAGATGTTATTACAGCCATGGAACCCTATGGAATAGGAACTGGTCTTAATGTTGAATCGATATTAACCAATGTAGGAGAAGGAACTTCTGATCCAAATTCTGGTCAGTCAGGCGAAAATCAAGGAAAAACACCCAATAAAGCGAAGTTAACCATCTCATTCGTGCAATATGAAAACAGAACGGATGTCACACACACGGATAATGAAACAGAAAGGTTCAATACATCAAAAGCGATGAGTGAAATACGCGAGGTGGTAGGTCAGATACCTGGAGCAGTTGTTTCTGTATCTAAAGAACCAGACGGACCACCTGTTGGACCGCCAATAAACATTGCCATAAGCGGTGAAGAATTTGATGAATTGTTTAAGATTCATGATGAAGTTAGAACCTTGATTAACAATGCAATGATTAAAGGCGATATCAGTGGTATTGAAAAATTAAAATCGGATTTAGATAAGGGTAAACCCGAACTTCTTTTTGATATTGATCGAGCAGCTACTAGAACCTATGGCCTATCCACGGCCCAAGTTGCTGGAGCCCTGAGAACAGCCTTGTTTGGAAAAGAAATATCTACCTTCAACGAAAGCGATGAAGATTATCCAATCATGTTGCGTTTACAAACCGATCAGCGATATGATTTAGAATCTTTAAAGAATATGCTGATAACATTTAGAGATCAGTCAGACGGAAAAACTAAACAAGTGCCTATTTCTGCGCTTGCTACTGTGAAATATACCTCAAGTCTGGGTTCTGTTCGTCGAGTAGATTTGGACAGAGTAGTGACTCTATATTCCAACTTAGCGGAAGGTGGCAATGCGAATGAAATTATTGCAAGTTTGGAAAAACTTATAGCTGCGAACATTTCATTGAAAGATGGATATAAAGTGAGCTTTACTGGAGAACAAGAAGAGCAAGCTAAGTCTATGGCATTTTTGAAAACGGCCTTAATGATAGCTGTTTTCTCCATTTTCTTAATTATTGTTACTCAATTTAACTCAGTGTCTGCGCCTATTATCATTTTACTGTCCGTACTTTTTAGTTTCATCGGTGTATTCTTAGGAATAGCAGTCTTCGGAGATAAGTTTGTTGTCATCATGACAATGATTGGTATTATTTCCTTAGCAGGTGTAGTTGTAAATAATGCTATCGTGCTTATGGATTTCGCGCAGCTCACACGCGATAGAATGAAAATGGAAAAAGGCTTGTCCATGAAGGCAAGATTAAATCGTCAGGATATCACAACATCTATCGTAGAAGCCGGGAAAACACGTTTACGTCCAGTATTGCTAACTGCGATAACTACGGTGCTTGGGCTTATTCCCTTAGCCGTAGGAATTAATATTGACTTCGGTGGTTTGATTACACGACTTCAACCCAACTTTTATATAGGCGGAGATAATGTAGTCTTCTGGGGAGCATTAAGTTGGACTGTAATTTATGGGCTTACATTTGCAACTTTTCTAACACTAGTTATCGTTCCTGTGATGATTTTGTTGTTTGATCGTGCTGGAAATAAGTTGGCCAATAAATTTGAATAAGAAAAAAAGGAGCATGTAAAATTCTCCTCTTTTTTCACGGCAATTTTTTGGTTTCGAAATTGAAGTTTTAAATATCCTCTATTTGAAATACACTAATTTTATAGCAATGCTTTGTGGCAGAACTTTCTTAATATTGTGCGCGCTCATTCATCTTTGCAGTGCGCAGTTATATTCCAATCTGCCAGAAGTTCCTGAGGGATATTTTAGATCTCCTGTAGATGTAAAGATATATTTATCAGGGACCTTTGGAGAGCCCCGTAGTACTCATTTTCACACTGGAATTGATATAAAAACTCAAGGAGTAGAAGGTAAAAAAATCTATTCAGTTGCTGAAGGCTATGTTTCTAGGGTATCAGTTTCCCCCTTTGGATACGGGAATGCAGTTTATGTGACTCATCCAAACGGCATGGTATCCGTATATGGTCATCTTCAAAAGTTTGCCAGTAAAATTCAAGAATGGGTCAAACAACAACAACACGCCCAAACTAACTTTGCAATAAACATGGAGGATCTCCCCCCTTCCCTATTCCCTGTCATTAAGGGGGAAGTCATTGCCTTTTCAGGAAACACCGGTGGTTCCGGTGGGCCCCACTTGCATTTTGAGTTGAGAGATAGCCTAGAGCATCCCTTAAACCCATTATTCTATGGTTTTGAAGAATGGGTGATTGATGAGATTAAACCCTCTATCTATAATTTGTTTCTTTACAACCTCAATGAACTGAAACAGTTTACACCAGCAAAAAAAGTGAAGGCCAGTTTGGTAAGTACAGGAATTTACATGATTAATTCTGTCATTCAAGTGAATACTCCAAAACTAGGTATCGGAGTCCATACTATTGATTTATTTACTGGAACAGCTAACAAGAATGGAGTATATGAGATTAAACTCTATCATAACGAAACCTTAACTTATCATTATAGGGTAGATTTACTCTCATTTGATTATACCAAACATGTTTACAGTCATTGTGATTATTGGCAAAAGAAAAACAACAATACAGTGCACAAATGTTTTCGTGAAAAGGGTAATAAGCTTCCACTTTATCCTGTAATGATTGAAGAGGGGGAAATTGACTTATCGAATAGTGCCTTGCATAATATTCGTATTGAGGTAAATGATTTTCATGGGAATACCTCCAAGATTTCAGCCAAGCTTCAATACCAGCCGCAAGCTGAATTTTTTAAACCTAAAGAAGAAAGGTATGATGCCCATTTCTTACTTGGCCAGCGAAATCAATTCAGTAATAATAATGTTCGCATAAGTTTAGATGAGGGAGTATTGTTTAATGATCTATATTTTCAATACAAAGAGCGAGCAAATAATTCTTATGGCCCCTTCATAGACATACACAACAGTGCTGTGCCGGTGGGAGATTACTTTGATATATCCATAAAAATTCACGCTATCGATACGAATGATATTGAAAAGTACGTGATAGCCTACTATGATTACAAGAATCGTAAAAAATCGATTGGAGGTAAATATAGTGAAGGTTTTATGTGCGGAGAGACAAGAAGTTTAGGTACTTACTTTATTGATATTGATACGGTTCCCCCTAGACTAAATGCACTTAATATTAGTGAAGGGAAACAACTAACTCATCAAAAGAATATACAGTTTCGGGTCAGTGACTCCCTCTCAGGTATAGCATCATACGATGCATTCCTAAATGGTAAATGGGTGGTTTTGACTTATGATGCCAAGAAGAGCTTGATGACTTATACCATTAATAAAAGTATACTTAAAAGTGAAAATATTCTTGAAGTTTTAATCGTGGATGAGCGCGGTAATTATACAAGTAAACAGTATGATTTTACCTATTTGAAATAGT
>JADHRO010000074.1 GCA_016777395.1 Chitinophagales bacterium
ATCTTGGATTTCCTCACTTCTTAGATTTATATTTTTCAATTTATTTTCCATGGTTATGCCTTGACGTAATCTAGCTACCTAATTCTAATTGGTTTTTAACTAAAGTGTAATAGGCTCCTTTTAGCTTGGTTAATTCTTCATGCGTCCCATTCTCAATAATCAATCCTTTATCAAGGACGATAATTTGATCTGCATTTTTAACCGTACTCAATCTATGCGCAACAACTAGCATAGTTTTGCCTTTTAAATGCTTATTCAGATTCTCGACAATCACGCGTTCATTGTTTGCATCCAAGGCATTTGTAGCTTCATCCAATAACAAGAAATCGGGATTCTTGTATATCGATCTTGCGATTAAGACTCTTTGTTTTTGACCTACACTTAATCCAATGCCCTCGCTACCAACTTTCGTATTGTATCCTAAAGGTAAACTTTCGATATGCTCTCTGATATTAGCAATTTCAGCAGCTTCAAGTAACTTACTTGTATCTATTATATCTTCACCAATTGCAATATTTCTAGCAATTGTGTCACCAAAAATAAATCCATCTTGCATAACTACGCCAATTCTGTTTCTCCATGATGTATTTCGAATATTTTTAAGGTTGGCATTACCAAGGCTAACAGATCCAGATTCAGGATCGTAAAACTGTAATATAAGTTTTAACAAAGTTGTTTTGCCACTGCCTGAAGTACCTACGATTGCTGTTGTTTTTCCAAATGGAATTGTACAATTAATGTTAGAGAGTACTGGGGGCATTTTGGGGTCACCATATCTGAAATTAACTCCTTTAAAATGAATATCACCTTTTTCGGGTAGAATCTCAACCTTAGCATCGTTAAGATTTTCTTCGCTTTCATTATCATGTATTTCGCTGATACGCTCTAAACTGATTTTAGCATCTTGGGCATCTCGAATAAATCCTATGAGTTGATCAATTGGGGTGTTAAGTTGACCAACAATAAATTGAACGGCCATCATCATACCTAAAGTCATCTCTCCATCGATAACGCCTTTAGCAGCAAGAAATATGATGATTATGTTTTTAGACTGATTGATGATTTGAGCTCCGATACTTTGCCATTGATCTAAACCTAATGATTTTATATTAACCTTGAATAAACTTGCTTGAATATGTTCCCAATCCCAACGCATTTTACTTTCGCTGTTATTTAGCTTAATATCTTGAACCCCTTCAATCAACTGAATCAGGTGATTTCTGTTCTTTGCTAATTCTTTAAATCGTTTATGGTCGATAAGCCCTCTCCGTTTTAAGAAGAAACTTATCCAAATGAAATAAACTATTGCCGCGATAAAGAAAACTATGAATATGAGTTTATTATAAATCATTAAAACAATCCCAAATACAAAAATATTGAATACCGAAAATAATGCGCTTAAGGAGGAGGATGTTAAAAAGTGTTCAATTCTATCATGGTCATTTACCCGCTGTAAAATATCGCCAATCATCTTAGTATCGAAAAATTTAATTGGCAACCTAAGTAGCTTCATTAAAAAATCCGATATCAAAGAGATATTTACGCGTGTTCCTATATGCAGTAAAATCCAACTTCTCAAAATCTCTACTATAGTTTGACCAGCAAACAAGAGCAGTTGAGCGATTAGTATTAAGGTGATAAATGAAAAATCTTGATTATTAATACCGAAATCAACGATGGACTGTGTCAAAAAGGGAAAGATTAATTGTATCAAACTTCCTGCTAACATGCCAAACATGAGCTGAAAGATTAAACCTTTGTATTGACGCAAGTAATTAAACAAAAACTTAAAACCTGATTTCTGCTTACTTTCTACAGTTTGATAAAATGCAGGTGTTGGTTCGATCTCCATGATTACACCTTGCTCAAATTCATTTTTTACTGTAGATATCCAGTGTCGTTTAAACTCCTTGGTTGTGTAGGTAACTAGGCCTAATGCTGGATCAGACACCCAGACCTTCGATTTACTTACTTTGTAGACAACTACAAAGTGGTTTTGATTCCAGTGCGCAATGCATGGCATTTTTATATTTAACAAATCCTCAAATGTCAGACGAAAGGAATTGGTGCGCATGCCAATAGTCTCAGCTGCTTGACTTATTCCTTGAAAAGACACACCTTGTCTATCAATATAACTTATGCTGCGCAGGTATTGAAGGGAAAAGTTTTTCTTGAAATACTTTGCAATGATTCGCAAACAAGTAGGTCCGCAGTCCATTTGGTCCAACTGTTTGTATGATGGAAAGTTTTTCATTGTAGTTAGTCGAGGGGGGATAAAAAAATATTACGAATATATAATGGCTTCGATTTTAGTTTAGTTATCCACAATTTTTAAGTTAGTCAAGCAAAGCTAACAATAAAAATTGACTTATCTTCGAGAAGCTTTCTAGGGGTTTCCTTTTTTTAAGGAATGAGAATTACCCTCTGAACCTGATCAAATTAAGATTTGCGTAGGGAAGAAAGAAGATTTGAGGATTTCATAATCCCAAGAAAGCACTATTTTTCTAATATAAATAAAGTATTATGTTTAGGTGTTTTTTTATCATTATTTCTGTATTTATTTCACACGTTGCTATGGCGCAACTAACATTAACAGGCCGAGTTACTAACAATTCAGGTAATTTGAGTTTAACAGATTGTATTTTTTATTTAGATGGTGAAGCCGTGCCATTTTCAACGCTAGACAATGGAGGCTTTAGGATAGAAAATATAAGTCGAGGCAAGCATTCCATACGAGTACTTAAGGAAGGGTTTGTTGAAAGTGCATATGAATTTGATCTACAAAAAGACCAATTTTTATTAATTGAAATGTATTTAGAAGGCACAATTCCAGAGAATGCAGAAATATTTAAATCCCTCTTTACCGATGAGGTAATTGTCAGGGCAACTAGGGCAAGTGATGTTACACCCACAACAAAAGTTTCTATTGATGCAGAAGATTTGGCTAAAGAAAATTTAGGTCAGGATATCACTTATTTGCTAGATCATACGCAGAGTATAGTCTCCTTCAGTGATGGTGGGAATGGAATAGGTTATACCTCCATGCGAATAAGAGGTTCGGATATGTCAAGAATCAATTTCACTATTAATGGAATTCCCTACAATGATCCGGAAAGTCAATCAGTGTTTTCAGTTAACATCGGGGATATTGCATCTTCAGTAAATGATATTCAAATTCAAAGAGGCGTGGGAAGCAGCACAAACGGGGCTGCAGCTTTTGGAGCTACGGTTAATTTAAATACGAATAAGTTAAATGAGAAAGCATATGCAGAGTTTAACAATTCATATGGTTCATTTGCTAGTTTGAAAAATACCGTGAAACTAGGCACGGGACTGATCAATAATAAATTTACCTTGGATGCTCGTTTATCTCATATTAAAACGGACGGATATATTGATCGCGCTCATACTAAATTATGGAGCTATTATCTTAGTGGAGCCTACTACGCTGGCAATACCATTATACGTTTGAATCATTTTTCAGGTATAGAAACCACCTACCAAGCCTGGAATGGAGTGGATAGAAATACTTTAGAATCTGACAGAACATTTAATATCTCTGGTACAGATTTTCTTTCTACAACGGATCCTTATGATAATGAAATAGATCAATACAAACAGGACCATTACCAACTCTTTGTCGCTCATCAAATAAATAATAATTGGGTGGCCAACGTAGGTTTGTTTTATATCAAGGGGAGAGGTTATTTTGAGCAGTTTAAGGTTCAGAGTCGGTTGATGAATTATGGTTTAGAGAATGTTTTAATAGGAAACGATACCATTGAAAGAACCGATTTGATAAGAAGAAGGTGGCTGGATAATGATTTTTACGGGTCTACTTTCTCATTGAATTATCAAAAAATGAAAAAATTAGATTTTACCATTGGTGGGGCATGGAATCAGTATGATGGTGATCATTTTGGTGAAATCATATGGGCTGAGTATGCTAGTAATAGCCAGATAAGAGATAGGTATTATGAGAATAATGGCCAAAAAACAGATTTTAATATTTTCATGAAAGCAAACTACTCGTTTACAAAGCAATTAATTGGATTTGCTGACATGCAATTCCGGCGTGTATCTTACAATGTTTCGGGGGTGGATAATGATCAGCAATATGTATTCCATGACGTAGATTACAATTTTTATAATCCTAAAGTAGGATTGACATACTTGCTCAACAAGCAAAATAAAGTGTATACCTCATTTGCAATGGCCAATCGGGAGCCTACTAGAAATGACTTTATAGATAATGACAAAACGCCAAGCCATGAGAAACTATATAATCTTGAGCTAGGATATGAACATAGCGGGAAGTCATTACGTTTTAGTACCAATTATTACTACATGTATTACAAGGATCAATTAGTTCTCAACGGTGCATTAAACGATGTAGGCTCTGCAGTTAGGATTAATGTAGATCAAAGCTATAGAATGGGTATTGAGTCTTCGGTGGGTTGGGATCTTGCTAATGTTTTAAGCTTTGACGCAAATGCGACTTGGAGTATAAATGAAATAAGTTCATTTATTGATGAGAATGGAGTGGAGCATGACAAAACTAAAATAGCTTATTCTCCTCAATGGATAGGCGGTATTCAATTTGGTCTGAATCCTTTTAAGGGCTTTAGTTTTTCTATTTCAAACAAATTTGTGGGTAAGCAATTCATAGACAATACAACAGATAACAACTTGTCTCTTGAAAAATATAGACAAAGTGATATTCGTTTTGCGTACAAAGTGGATGCAGAGACACTGAAAGATATAGAGTTTACGCTTCTACTCAATAATTTCACGAATAGAGACATAGTAAGTAATGCTTATGTTTATGCGGGTGAAGCCTATTTTTTCCCACAGGCTAAATTTAATTTTATGGCAGGAGTTAACTTCAAGTTCTAAGTTTCTTAAGTTCTTGGTTTAACCGAAAAAGGGGTAATCCCATAACATTGAAATAGTCACCTTCAATTTTTTCAATTCCAACCATACCTATCCATTCTTGAATGGCGTAAGCTCCTGCCTTATCATAGGGCTGATAATTATCTACGTAGTATTCTATTTCGGTTTTGCTAAGATCGCGAAACTTGATTTTGGTCAATTCACTAAACAATACTTCAGTATTTTTAGAGCGCAAGCAAACCCCAGTTATCACCTCATGAGAGTTGCCGGAGATTTGCTCCAATATATCTATTGCCTCCTCTCGGTCTTTGGGTTTGCCATAAAGCACTCCTTTCATAGCAACCACAGTGTCAGAGGTGATGATTAACTCATTATCTTTCATACTTGCAATGAAAGCTTTAGCTTTTAATTGAGCTAAATATACAGGCACATCCTTGGCAGCTATATTATTTGGATACACTTCTTCAGTTTCCTTTGTTCTAATTTCAAATTCAGGAACTATGTGTTTTAATAATTCTTGTCGTCTAGGTGATTTTGAAGCTAATATAATTTGAGGCATTGGCAGAATGTATTGTTAAATGAAATTTGAAATAGGAAGTAACATGCCTAAAAGCATCAACGCTTTTAGGAGATAGCTAGACCATTTATATCCTGTTGAATTTTTACTAAAGGCAGTTTGTATGATTCCTATTAATGCCAACACAATTAGTGAAAGAAGATAGAAATGCTGAAACATATTGTCTTCAACTGAGTTAGAAATGTACCCAAATATGCCAACAAAAGCCAAAAGCACAAAGATAATGATGACTTTCGTTCCGGTAGCACCGATTAGTATTGGAAGACTTTTTCTACCACATAATCGATCTCCATCTAGGTCCTCTAAATCTTTAACTAATTCTCGAATCCAGTTAAGTGTAAAGGCGATGCTAGCATAAACCCAAACTCCGATTAGCTGCAGTGAATAGTATTTTTTTGTAAAAATAGACTGCTCCAGCCCTTGATAGAAGCATAGTAGGATGGCCATTGCGATTAAAAAGCTAACAATTAAGTTGCCAATAACTTTGTATTTACTTAAATAGTAGGCATAAACAACTACTAAGAAGCTTGCGAGTAAAAACCAGAGGTATAAATAAATAGAACATTGGATGCTCACGATCAATCCACATAAAAGACCAAGCATAATAAATGAAAAGCCAATTCTTTTAGCAATAAGGCTATTACCCTCATTGACCCATTTAAGTTTGTGATTCAGCCGATCTATTTCAAGATCCTGAACATCGTTTAACAGATATCCTCCCATGGCAATAAGTATTGTGGCCAGCATAGTAAAGAGTAGGAAGGTTGAGGTATAAATCTGAAGAAGATATTGGCAAACAAGATATTGGACAAGTCCAAGCATGAATATATTGGGAAGCCTAAGCGTATTAATAAACAAGAAGGGTTTATTCATAGTAAGAATCAATACTTTGGGTAAACCATAAATATAATTCTTTTAGTTTAGGATCGGAGAGCATAGACTCATGCTGAGCGATTGTCTTGTAATCCTTTCTTTTGGCAGGACCCGTTTGAATATCTTTGGGATTTTGCGCTAAAGCTTTCAGCATAGTTTCCTGCATTAATGGCTTTAGAAGATCAAAGTCTAAGTCTAAGCTATCCGTATATTCTTTGGTTAAGGCAATTAGATGGTTACTAAAATTATTAACGATAACTGCGGCAATATGAAGTTTTCTGCGTTGCTCATCATTTACTTCGAAAACTTTATTTGATATCAATGCAGCCAGCTGCATCAAGATATTTGTGCAGGTTTCATTAGAGCCATCAATTAAAAAGGGAACTTCCTTTAAGTCCACTTTTCTAGTTTTAGTAAAGGTCTGTAAAGGATAAAAACTGCCATAATTATTGCCAGAAACACTTAGTTCATTCATACTGACCACTCCGCTAGTATGCGCAACAATATGCTTAGTTGTTTTAAGTTGATTGCTAATACCTTCAATAGAATCGTCAGATGCGCAAATGATAATCAATTCGCAAACCTTGCTCAGGTCTTCTAGATTTTCGACAAACTGGATTTCAACTGCATCGGCAAGAACTTTTCCCTTATGTTTATTTCGTGAAGAAAGCGCTGAGAAATTTATGTCTGGATGATAATAGAAGGCACGAGCTAAGTGATGGGCTACGTTGCCCGACCCTACGATACCAATCTTAAGATCTTCTATCTTTTTCATTTTTTAAAGTACCTTTTTATAGCACTCATAAAAGCACCGAGCAACATGACTATACCGCCAATCCAAAGCAGATTGATGTATGGAAAGACTATAGCTTTCATAATAATAAAATCTTCTGAGCCTGCTGAATCTTTAATAGCTAATCCAAGCGTTTCAGACTGAGGATCAAAAGATAAAACTTGAAACCCTAATGAAGCTTTTAAAGCAAGAATCTCAGGACTTTCAACAGTGCCTGTATTCAAGTTAATAATATAGAGAGGAGTAATCGCTTTTTCAGATCCATCAAATCCATTAATTTTAAGCTGAGCACCTAATCCTAACAAGGTATCATTAAATGTAATATTCTCATTCAAAGGATTCGAAACTATTTTTTCCAATATAGTAAAGTGCTTGGTGGTGAAAATAGTATCACCGATTTGCATTTGAACCAGCTGACTCTCCACCTCTTTAGGTTTCTCAGGTATCGATGTAACATGAGTAAATATGTCTTTGGCAAGATAATGCTTGGTGTCTGGATTCGAAACTAGTCCCATACCATCATTTACTTGAGCATCTGGCTCAAGGGTGAACTCTTCTGTAATAAGCCCTTGGGTATCTTTCTTTGCATAATGAACTTTAAACACTTCTTTGTGTCCGTCTTCTTCTCTGCCTTGAAAACTAACCCAATAGTCTTTCATTCGGACGGTATCTCCCTGAGGTAAGAAAATATTTGTTTGCTTATCATCTTCTTGAAAACCTTCTCCGTAATCGATTCCCATAGTGTTAATAGAAATGGTTTCTTGCCTTCCCTGTGATATTAATATACCAATAATAAATATTGCAAAGCCAATATGGGAAATTGAACCTGACCACTGCCAGATTTTACCTTTTACCACTACAAGAATATAAGTGATATTGGAAACGAATGCAAAGCAAGCACTTAACATGAGTAGCCAATAGGAGGATAGAAAAGAAATAGAACGATTTCCAAATTGATATTCCAAAATTAATGGAAACTGGAATACATATCCTAAAAGAATGGAAAACAAAAGGGCTGCGCTGAAACTTAATATGAGGTGTTTATAGAATCGGCTTACTCTGCCGGTCTTATAGGATAGGTATTGTATGGATGCAGCTCCTAAGGCTATGAAAATACCAATGATTACTTGAACTTTATTATAGTGCCCAACTACATCTGTTCCTATGGCCAGATTGCTGCCAAAGATTTTATTGGTAACAGGTAAGGAAGTATCCCAAGTTATTTGGGCTGCACTTATCACAAAGACTAAGGCTCCAATAAACATCCAAAATTCTCTACTTAGAAAAGCTTCTTCTCCTTCAATCTTAGGTATACTTTTAATTCTAACGATTAATAAAATCACCGATGGGATGGTTAATAAGGCCATATAGATGAGGAGCTGACCAGTCATACCCAAATCGGTAAAACTATGCACAGAGGTATCGCCTAACACTCCGCTTCTTGTAAGGAAAGTACTGTACAAGATAAATATGAAGGTTAATATCAAAAGTAAATAGCTTACCCCTAATCCACGTTTAGTGTATTTGTAGGCAACCAGCGTATGGACACCCGCAATAATTAACAACCAAGGTACTAGAGAAGCATTTTCAACAGGATCCCAAGCCCAAAATCCTCCAAAACTTAAACTTTCATAAGCCCAAGCGCCACCCATAAATATACCCGTACCTAACATACCCACGGTAAAAAGTGACCACGCTAAAGCGGGTCTTAGCCAATTTGTATAGTCTGCGCGCCATAGACTAGCAATGGCATATGAAAAAGGAACGACGGTTGATGCAAATCCAAGGAACAACACCGGAGGATGAATAACCATCCAGTAGTTTTGCAAGAGCAAGTTTAAGCCGTTGCCATCTAACACATAATTTAAATAGTCAGCCTTGGCAAAAATAGGGGCATCGGCCATTACATTGCGTAAAAGT
>JADHRO010000075.1 GCA_016777395.1 Chitinophagales bacterium
TTTTTCAATTTAAAATCCACTATAAGCCCAGTTTTCTATAAAATTCTTGTTGGTGATATTCTTGTATGTCTCCAGATGAAATCTGATTTAAATCCAAATCTTCAATACGCATTCTAATGAGCCGTAGTACTGGATAACCAACAGCAGCTAGCATTTTCCTTACTTGTCTATTCTTACCCTCAATAAGCTTAATTTCTACCCAAGAAATCGGAATATCCTTCCTGACACGAATAGGTGGGATTCGATTCCATAAATATTTAGTCCGTTCAATAATTTTTGCGTTTGCGGGTAATGTCTCATAGACTTTTTTGTCTACTGTTATATGGACACCTTCCTTAAGCTTTTTAGCCGCTTCTTTAGAAAACATACCTTCCACCTGTGCAAGATATGTTTTGGTTTTTTTTTGTTTTGGACTTAAAAGCAGCGCATTTAACCTTTTGTCATTAGTTAAAATCAGTAAGCCTTCACTATCCTTATCTAATCTCCCGATAGGATAAACATCTTTAATGTCTAGATAAAAGTAATCCGCAATAGATTCTTGATTAGCCTCACGGGTAAACTGGCTTAGCACATTAAATGGTTTGTTAAAAACGTAATACTTAAACTTAGACTTCATAATGAATCCTTATTAAAGTGCAAAAATAAGCGAAATTAACGAATCACTGCATTTAATAATGTCTATCTAACACATACCAACTAAATGCTCGAAGGTTCAATTTAACCATAGAGTCTCTAACCAATGGATCTAGTATTTTCCATGCATCATTGAGTATATCTTTTGCTTCTTGCACGCATTCATCTATAGCACTCACTTTATCTAATAAATCAACGGCTTCTTTTATCAAAACGACATCATCGGTTTTTGACGCAACTATCTCCCACAATCTAGCCCTATCCAACTTATCCAATCGAGTCATCGCTTTTGCAATGGGATAGGTTATTTTACCTGAAGTTATATCTTCTCCTTTAGTTTTTAAGCCAGCTTTAAATCCTCTTAAATTAAGTGTATCATCAATAATTTGAAAAGATATTCCTAGTGCTTCATAATAGTCGCCTAAACCTTTAACCTGAATTTCTGAACCCCCTCCAAGTATCACCCCAATCTGAGCGAGGTAAGATGCAGGAGCTGCTGACTTTAGTTTATGGATTGCTAAAATTCGTTCCTCTAACAACCTTCCAACGCCCTCTTCAACCACCTCATCCATCATATAATCTAAACCGTGAATATCCAAAGCTTGCCCAGAATGTGCTGCACGTAAAGCTTCAAAATACAAATTATAAATTCTCAGTTTTTTAGAATCTGCTAATTCATCTGCCTGATAGATAACAATCTGACCTAAAAAATAACAAGCAGAACCAGCATTTATAGCAAGCGCTTCAGAATACAACTTATGGCAACTTGGGCCTCCTCTTCGCACATCCGATTGATCTTCTACATCATCCACGATTAGTGAACCTACGTGCATCATTTCTGGTAAGGCCAACCAATCTTTTGCCTTTTGGGAGTTTCCTCCTACAATATCACAACAAGCTAAAGCAGCATAACTCCTCCAGGACTTGCCACCCCGATCAATTATACTGCGAATTGGCTCAACAAGGGCCTTTGAAAACTGGACATTATCAATACCCTTTGTATAATTCGTTTGATTTTTTTTAGAAACCAATTCAGCTAGTTTTTCAGCCCTTGGATTCTTAGGTAAAATTTTCTTAACCGATCGGATAGTTTCTCGACTAACCACCTTAAAGAATTCTTCTAAGTTGGTTGCAGAATCAAATCCACTTCTTTCGACAAAACCAGGTCCCTCGATTTCTTCCTTTCCTAATCGTCCCTTTACCTCTACTCTACCTTCCCAAAATGCCGGTTTTGAAATGACCGTAGCAAATTCTTGATGAGGGAAACATGCCTTTGCCTCTATATGAAGACCTATGCTAGGAGCTTCTAAAACCCATTCCATCGGGTAATCTTTGAACGTTCTTGTACTTGTCCAATCACTACCTTTAGGTCTTAAACTAAATTCATCAACTTGAATTCTATTTCCCTGAGGATCAATTAATATTAAATATGATCCAACCCCTTTCTCGGTGTCATTATCAATCAAATCATAAGCGGTAAATTCATATCCGTTACTTAACTGCGATGAAATCCAATTCCAAGCAACATCTTGACTTACGGTGTCCCCATCATTGACCTCCTTGCGATGCCTTCCAAACTCATGATCATACCAAGCTGTAGAATTTTCAAATGGTATCCGTTCACCCTCTATTTCGATAAATCCATTGGCTTTGTTTCTGGGAATAAAATAATAAAACATATCCTCAGCCGACACACCAAATACAACTCCATTATCGCCATGACGCGTGACGGGTTTTTGAGGCTCTAAAACCATCGTACATCCAACTTTATGCTCGATATCTTCAAGAATTAACTCATAGTTACCATTATCTAACTTACGAAATGAATTTCGATCAAATTTTAGATCTAATTTATCTCTAGATACTTGCACATCCTTTTTAAATAATCTATCCGGATAGGGAACATTACCCTTTTCCAACATTTCGATAGCTGATTTACGAATACGCTCATCTTTTACAATTTCGCCCTTTCTTAATCTTTCCAATCCAATTTCCGGTGTTCGTTGATCAATCAATGAATTGTTATAATATTTTTGATTTTCAACGTCAATGATTGCCCATGTTATAGAATGTGCGTATTCGAGCTTTTGAGTTTCTTCATTAAACTTTAGGAGTCTTCTAAAAAAAAGAGGCAAAAACTGAATATTTCTTACCTGTATTTGATGTAATGTGTGAATTGATATACCACCATTCTGTAGTAGAACTATCATGAGGCAAGTCATGAATATCTAGGTCAATGACATCTCCTTTTGGCCAATCCGATGGACGTTTAAAATCATTGCGTAAGAGCCTCATAAAAGGGTTATTTTGGCGCAAGATAGTTTAATCATAACTCACAAAGAAATGTATTCACTATATTTTTCAATTGATAAAATATACGCTATATTTACTCGGAACAACAATACTTCTATTGAGAGTTTTTTTATTATTTTTTGCAGTTTTTTTTAGTTGTTTAAGCCTTGATGCACAGGCTGTTAATTTATCCAGTGATAATGATTCAACAGAAAGTTATTTTGAAGATCAGCAATTACTGAGTCTTAAACTTAAAAATGAAGCAGGTCCATCCTTGCAATACGATAAGGCGAATCAAGAACTTATTTATCAGAATAATGGCGTAAATAAACGCTTTTCAGCCTGGTTTTCTGTGGTTCCACCCCTTATTGCTATTCTAATGGCCTTATTGTTTAAGGAGGTCCATGTGGCACTTATTTTGGGAATATTTTTTGGTGTTTTCAGCCTCAATGGATTTCAGTTAACCCAACTTTTTTCAAGTTTTTTACAAATTGCTGACACTTATATTATCCAAGCTATTGCTTGGTCAGATGGCGGAGAATTACAAACTGGACATTTATCAATCATTTTATTCTCCTTACTAATTGGAGGAATGGTACATATTATTTCATCCAATGGAGGAATGAATGGTGTAGTTTTAAAGGTCTCTAAACTTGCCACATCTGCTAGAAGAACTCAACTGGCAACCATGCTTATGGGTTGCTTGATATTTTTTGACGATTATGCAAACTCTTTAGTCGTGGGTAATACGATGCGCCCACTATCGGATAAATTTAAAATCTCAAGGGAGAAATTAGCCTATATTGTTGATAGCACAGCTGCACCAATTGCGTCAGTGGCATTCGTAACCACTTGGATTGGCTATCAGCTTTCAGAAATTGAGAAAGGACTTGCCCTTCAAAATTTTGTTGTCATTGAAGAAGGCGCCTATTCCATTTTTCTAGGATCTTTAAAATATGCCTATTACCCTGTTTTCACTTTGTTCTTTATGTTACTTCTCATACTCTTTAAAAGAGATTTCGGCCCTATGCGTAAAGCAGAAATAAAGGCGCGAAAAGCGAAGGAAACCATCACGATAGATGCGCAAAAGCAAAAGACAAGTCATTGGATCAATGCAGCTTTGCCGGTTTTTATTTTAATTGTAATGGTAATGGTAGGGCTGATTTTAACCGGTTATTCAACAGAGGTATGGAATAGCTCGGAGAGTTTAATGTTTAAGTTAAGGTCGACACTATCAAATGCAGATTCATATATCGCCTTGATTTGGGCATCCTTTTTAGCTTGTACAGTAGCCGTAATTGTATCCAAACTTAGTAACTCCTTAGGTGTTAAAAAAAGTATAGAGAGCCTTATTGAAGGGGTTAAGTCTATGATTCCTGCTATAGCGATATTAGTTTTAGCTTGGGCATTAGCAGGTGTGATTGAGAACCTTCACACGGCTTCCTTTCTCGCTTCCTTGGTACCTGAAAATTTCAATCCTTATTGGCTCCCTGGAGTATTCTTTGTGCTTTCAGCTTTAATCTCCTTTGCTACTGGCTCTAGTTGGAATACTATGGCTGTTATGTATCCAATTTGCATACCAATTGTAATAGGTGTAAGTGTGAGTAATGGATCGGATGTAGATTTAAATTATTTAATGCCCGTGCTGCTCAATACCATTTCGGTCATATTAGCTGCATCAGTTTTTGGTGACCATTGCTCACCAATTTCTGATACCACTATTTTAAGTTCATTAGCGACAGATTGCAATCACATCGACCATGTGAAAACACAGATGCCTTATGCCTTTATTGTGGGCTTGATTAGCTTATTTTGTGGCGGCGTGCTTTTCGCTATAGGTATACCGTGGTATTTTTTATATATAATAGGATTTGCTTGTATTATTGGTCTTGTATTCCTACTGGGAACAAAAGAAAAAAATTATGAAAATTAAAATAGGTTTAAGTGTTTTGCTTGTCTTCATTCTAATCCAATTTATACCGATTAAGAAGAATCAGACCGATGAACCAAATACTTTTCCTGTATTTGAAATGAAAGAAGCCATGAATAACCAGGTATTGGAGATCAACTCAATATTGCAGTCAAGTTGTTATGATTGCCATTCAAATGGAACCAATTATCCCTGGTATAACAAGATAGCTCCTGTTTCATGGTACTTAGCCAATCATATTGGAGGAGGTAAAAAGAAACTTAATTTTTCAGAATGGGATTCGTTTACTACGGAAGAAAAAGAGTATGCTGGTTTTGAAATAATAGAAGTTATAGAAGAAAATCGAATGCCGCTATCGACTTATACTTTGGTGCATCAAGAGGCAAAACTAAGTGCGGAGGAGAAAGATGTAATCCTTCAATATTTTAAAACGTTTTAAAACAAAAATCCCGACACAAAGCCGGGATTAAAGTGATTCAGCTGGGGCTCGAACCCAGGACCCCAACATTAAAAGTGTTGTGCTCTACCAGCTGAGCTACTGAATCTTGATTTTTTTTAAGGACTGCAAAGATAAATGCTATCTTATTGAAATACAACAAATTTGATATTAATTTTCTGTTTTTTTTCTAGCCAAATAAAATGCACAAATAAAACTTGAGATTCCTTAAGCTTTTTCGCAAATCAACACTTTCAAACATACAGGATATTGTATCACGAAGCTCTTTGTTTTTCGAGCTTTATTACCAACCATATTAAACCGCCAAGGATATTAAGTTAAACTTTGTATATGCTGACTGAGCGATCTCTTCAGACCCCAACAAGTCCCTTTATCATGATAAACATAAAAGTGTTCTTTTACTAATAAAGCATTCTCTGCTAATTCCTTATAGCTTAAAATACTATACAAACTTGTGCTGAAGACTTAGCCCCAAAAAAAGCACTCGTAAAACTTAGCGATACTCAAAAACTACCATATAAACACTTTAGTAATATAAACGCATATACTAAAACAATGCCAAGAGGCATATGCATTTTATAGCTATTGAAACCCCTGTAATATGTTTTTGGTAATGATGTTTCTGCAATCATTCCGAAAATAAGTTATTAAATCTAAATTTTAAACAAATAAATCAATTTACTTGTCAACTAATGAGCGTAAAATTGTTATTTTGCGGTCTCAATAAATGAACTTATTCATGCACACAAAGTCTAAAATTTTAGAAGTTTGGGAAAACCGAGATTTACTATCTAAAAAGGACGCTCAAGCTGCCATTAATGAAGTTGTTCAGCTATTGGATAAAGGTGAGCTAAGGGTATGTGAAAAAATAGATGGTCAATGGATTGTACATGAATGGATTAAAAAAGCAGTTGTTTTGTATTTCCCCATAAGGAAAATGACAACCATAGAAATAGGTCCATTTGAGTTTCATGATAAAATACCGTTAAAGAAGGATTATGCAAAGAAAGGTGTCCGAGTGGTCCCTCATGCCATTGCAAGATATGGTTCCTTTATAGAGAAAGGAACCATCTTAATGCCTAGCTATGTAAATATTGGTGCCAATGTAGGGACTCGGACAATGATAGACACATGGGCAACTGTAGGCTCATGTGCTCAAATTGGAGAAAATGTGCACATCAGTGGCGGCGTTGGAATAGGAGGCGTTCTAGAACCTATTCAAGCAAGCCCAGTAATTATTGAAGATAACTGCTTTATTGGATCTAGATGTATTGTTGTTGAAGGCGTATTAGTAGAAGAAGAAGCCGTGTTAGGCGCAAACGTTGTACTCACTGCATCCACAAAGATAATCGATGTGACTCAAGCCAATCCGATAGAGTACAAAGGAAGGGTACCTGCTCGATCCGTAGTGATTCCAGGCACCTATACTAAAAAGTTTGCTGCAGGTGAATATCAAGTTCCGTGTGCTTTAATAATTGGTAAAAGAAAAGAATCCACCAATAAAAAAACCTCACTTAATGACGCATTACGCGAGCATCAGGTGGCTGTATAAGAAATAATTTATGAGAAATTTAATTTTAACCTTCCTTGTCTCCTTGTGCCTAACGACAAATGCCCAAGAAGACATGGCTCACAAGCAAATAAACACGGTTTTAGACTATATCGATCAATTCTATGTAGAGGATACAGACAAAAATGAGCTTGCTGAGCTTGCAATAAAAAGTATCTTAAAGGATTTAGATCCCCACTCCGTATACATCTCGAAGGAAGAAGTAGCAGAAATGAATGAGCCCTTAGTAGGTAATTTTGAAGGAGTAGGAATTCAGTTTAATATCCTTAATGATTCCATTTTAGTCGTTGCAACAATTGCAGGAGGGCCAAGTGAAAAAGTGGGTGTGCTAGCAGGTGATCGTATCGTTATGATTGATGGAGAAATAGTTGCTGGGATTGGGATCACAAATAAGGGTGTAGTCGATCGATTAAGGGGTGCAAAGGATACTGAAGTAGGAGTGGAAATTAAGCGAATAGATGTTAAAAAAACATTAGATTTTAAAATAGTAAGAGATAAAATTCCAATTTTTTCAATAGATGCTGCTTATATGGTAAACGATTACATCGGCTACATTAAAGTCAATCGTTTCGCTGCTAAAACACCTCAAGAATTCATTGAGGCTCTAGATAAATTAGGCAAGCAAGGAATGACTAATTTGATTATAGATTTACAAGGTAATTCCGGAGGATACTTAAATGCAGCCTTTAAAATGACAGATGAAATTTTAGGGGACAACAAATTGATTGTATATACAGAAGGTAAAAGCAGTCCTAGAAATGAAATGAAAGCGACTGCTTATGGTCATTATGAAAATGATAATATAGTGGTCTTAATAGACCAATATTCTGCATCCGCAAGCGAAATCATGTCAGGAGCTATCCAAGATTGGGACAGGGGTTTGATAATAGGTAGAAGAAGTTTTGGCAAAGGACTTGTACAACGGCCGCTCCCTTTGCCTGATGGAGGACAAATAAGACTAACAACAGCCAACTACTACACCCCTAGTGGCCGTTTTATTCAAAAACCATATACTGACGGAGTGGATAGCTATCGAAAGGATTTAGCAAATAGATTTTCTTCAGGTGAGCTAACAGATAGTTTAATTCAAGATTTCCCTGACTCGCTTAAATTTGAAACAAAAAACGGAAGAATTGTCTACGGTGGTGGTGGAATAACACCTGATATTTATGTTCCGCTAGATACTTCTTTTACTACCGATTTTTATGCGCAAACTCTGCGAAAAGGGTTAATTAATAAATTTACCTTAAGCTATGCCAATCAAAACAGGAAGGCTTTAGTAGAATATTATCCTAATGTTGAGACCTTTGATCAAACATTCATGGCGGATGAAGAATTTTTAGCTGAATTTTTAGAATATTGTGCGAAAGAAGAAATAGATATTGACAAAGATCAGGTTGCGAAATCTTCCAAAGTCCTAGGGCTTCAATTAAAAGGATTAATTGCAAGGAACTTATATGGTGGTGAGGCATATTATTATGTGGTTAACAAGGAAATGAACCAGTCTTTTATTACCGCTGTTGAAGCTATTGAAAATAATTGGTTTAAAAAATACAATGTTACATGGACAAAAAAATAGGCCTCTTCTACGGAACAGACACTGGCAACACGGAAATGGTTGCCAAAATGGCTATTGAAAAAATCGAAGCTATTCTCGGTGCAAACAGTATCGATTTACACGAGATTTATCAAAAGAAATCTATAGATATGGCTGCCTACGATTTAATAATAATGGGACAACCGACATGGTATGATGGTGAACTTCAAGGAGATTGGGAAGAGTTTATTCCTGAAATGAACGCTATTGATTTTACTTCCAAAAAAGTGGCTTTCTTTGGTTTAGGTGATCAATACGGATATGCTTCCTATTTTTGCGATTCCTTGGGAGTATTTGCTGAAATGGTTGAAAAATTAGGTGGTAAAGTCATTGGTCACACTAAATCTGAAGGTTATGAACATGACTATTCCAAAGCAGAAAAAGATGGTCAATTCTGCGGCCTATGCATAGACGTGGATAATCAAGATGAACTTACCGAAGAACGATTAGATAATTGGATACC
>JADHRO010000076.1 GCA_016777395.1 Chitinophagales bacterium
GAAAAACACCAGCTTAATGGCTTTCAAGTTTTAAAAGTAGGTAAGGCACCTATTGGCGCAGGAATAAGTAGTTCTGCAGCATTGTGTTGTGGGTTTATTTATGGCCTAAACAACTTGTTTGAATTGGGACTCAACCGCTGGGAAATAGCCAAACTAGCTCAAAGAGTAGAACAAGAATATGTAGGTTTAAAATGTGGGTTCATGGATCAGTTTGCGGTTTTGTTCGGTGAGGAAAATCAAATTTTATCATTGAACTGTAAAGACTTGAATTATACCAAGCATAAGATTCAATTTAAAAAATATCGATTTATGCTTTGTAATAGCCAAGTGAAACATAATTTGGCTGAATCAGCATATAATGAGCGTGTAGAAGAGATGAATCAAGTGAGGAGTATCCTAGGTAAGGAAGATCTTAATACCGTAAAATTAGGAGAGTTGTCTGGCTTGCCAGAAACCTTATACAAACGAATGCAACATTTGCTTACTGAGAATGAGCGGGTAAGGGAGATGGTGGAAGCTATCGAGCTAGGTGATTGGTCTAAAATGGGGTCCCTTTTAGAAGCAAGTCACTTGAGTTTACAAGAAAATTATGAGGTGACCTGTGCAGAAACAGATTTTTTAGTGGAAACCTTATTGGATGCAGGGGCAATTGGAGCAAGACAAATGGGGGGTGGATTTGGAGGCTGCGTCATAGTGTTGCTTAAAAATGAAGAGGCAAATGCTATAGAGGAATACTGTTTTAATGCATATGCTCAGCGCTTCAATTTAGATGCAGTTTTTTATAATTTCAATATTACTTCTGGTGTTAGCACCCTTTAATTATGGATTTTTCTCATCGACGTAAAAATATATTGACAGGAGAATGGATTCAAGTGAGTCCTCACCGCACTAAACGGCCATGGCAAGGTAAGCTTGAAGTGCATAAGGAGGAACAGCTTCCAGAGTATGACTCCAATTGTTACTTATGCCCCGGCAATAAGAGAGCAAATGGTACGGTTAACCCCAATTATAAGGGGGTTTATGTGTTTGACAATGATTTTCCAGCCTTACAAGCGGATATTCAAGAAACGCATGTAAATGTTAAGGACTTGTTAGTCTCCAAATCGGAAAAAGGGATTTGTAAAGTGCTTTGCTTTTCGGAAAAACATCATTTGAGTTTAGCACAGATGGAACTTCCAGCCATTGAGCTAGTGATTAATTCTTGGGCAAAGGAATACCGAGAATTAGGGAGCTTAGACTATATTAATGCAGTTCAGATTTTTGAAAATAAGGGCGACATTATGGGTTGCAGTAATCCGCATCCGCATGGTCAGATATGGGCACAAGAAAGTTTGCCCCAGGAGATGGTCAAGGAGCAGATACAGCAATTCAATTACTTTAAGCAACATGGCAAGACATTACTAGCCGATTATCTACAGGAAGAACTTAAGCAAAAGGAGCGAATACTTTTTGAAAATAATTCATTTGTAGTGTTGGTTCCTTATTGGGCTATTTGGCCATTTGAAACGATTATCATCGCTAAGGGCAACCTTACAAGTTTCAATGATTTTAAGCAAGCAGATAGGCAATCATTGGCAGAAGCTATAAAATATTTGACGAGTACTTACGACAAACTATTTGCTTGCTCGTTTCCATATTCAGCAGGTATTCATCAATCACCAACCGATGGTATAGCTCATCCAGAATGGACGTTTCACATGCATTTTTATCCACCACTCTTGCGGTCTGCTACCGTGAAAAAGTTCATGGTGGGTTATGAGATGATGGGTAATCCACAGCGCGATTTTACTCCGGAATATGCTGCCAAATTGCTCCAAAAGTTAGGCTGAAATAATTTGACAAACTTTCTCTTTTTTTTATTTAGATTAATTCCAAATAAATACTTAATTTCGAATTCTATAACAAAATAACTCCCTTGAGAATATTTATCCTACTGATTATTTTAAGTCTGTTTAACACGAATCTTCATGCCGAAGAAGTCGATCAACAGAAGTTTCGTTCTTTGGTCAACCTCTCTAATTATATTGCTAATGACTATGTCAATGCCGTGGCATTTGATACCATTATTAATAAATTTGAATATGCTGAAATGCAAGAGTTTGCAGTCACCATGAAGGTTCTCCATGAGGACTTGAGTTCTAGCCTTAACAATGAGCAATTTCTTGGAATTCAGTTCCAATTGGATAGTTTAGATCTAGCCATCCAGAAAAAAAAGGATGCCTCACTTATCGAAGAAATGGCAAATGATATTAGCCATACTTTATTGGCACAGAATATCTTGAATAATACACCGAGTATATACCCTAATATACTAGCAGGTGAAAAACTGTACCTCCAATTTTGTGCGCATTGTCATGGAGATAATGGACTTGGCAATGGACCTGCAGCCAGAGGGTTGGAGCCTGCTCCTAGCAATTTTATTGAAGCTCAGCATATTTCACCATTTCATATTTATAATACAGTTCAATTAGGCATAGAAGGAACGTCTATGATCGCCCAAAATCATTTGTCGGAAGAGGAAACTTGGGATTTAGCTTTTTATGTAATGACCTTGACCTACCAAGATAGTTTGCGGGAAAGTAGTTTGTATCAGGAAGCGAGTAGTCAAGTTAATTTGACTCAAATTGCCAACCTTAATAATCAGAAATTAGCAGAAGAATTTTCTAGTAATGGATTTGAAAAGGTCAAGGCCTTAAGGTTTCATTCGGGAGAGTTAACAAAAAATGAAAGTTTAGCACTTACCTTGACGATGCTGCGAAATTCTATGGACTTATACCATTCAGGGAATTCTGAAGATGCAACTCAAATGGCTTTAGATGCATATTTTATAGGCTTTGAGCCAGTAGAAATACAATTAGGAGCCACCAGTCCGGGAAAGGTTCAGTTGATTGAGAAAGAGATGATGGTTTTTCGATCCTTATTATCGACTCCAAACAAGGATTCCTTGATTAGAGAACAATACGAAAAGATAACTTATCACTTTGATTTGATAGCAAAGGAGAAGGATGAAAGTAGTTTTTGGTTTGTACTAATAGCCAGTTTTTCGATCCTCATACGTGAAGGCTTAGAGGCTCTATTTGTCATCGTAGCTATTTTGGCTGCTTTGAATTCTTTTTCTGAAGGATCAAATGCTAAGAAATATGTTCATGGAGGATGGCTTAGTGCAGTATTTATTGGTTTAGTTGCTTACTTTTTTGTTGGTAAATTAATCACTATGGGAGCGCATAAAAGAGAACTTATTGAAGGCTTTGGTGCATTGTTAGCTGTGGTAATATTACTTGCTGTTGGATTTTGGCTGCATGGTAAATCAAATGCAAAATCTTGGAGTAAATATATTAAGACTAAACTTAGTAAGCATTTCAATTCTAATAGTTTATGGTCGATTGCTTTACTTTCTTTTGTGGTAGTGTTTAGAGAAGCTTTTGAGTCTGTTATCTTTCTTTCCTCATTAAGTATGGCGGGAGGAAGTGAGTCTGGGCTTGCTGTTTTGTTTGGTGCGCTTCTTTCGATGGTATTTATTGGAATCTTGGGCATCTTTATTGTCAAGTTTTCAAAAAGGTTGCCGGTGCATCAGGTTTTTAAAATTTCTTCAATTACCATGCTTATTCTGGCGGTTATTTTAGCGGGAAAAGGAATTAACGAATTACAAGAAGCAGCTTTTATAGGTGTCGATCTGCTAAATTTCCGTTTCAGTATCGATTTCTTAGGTTTTTATCCTACTTATCAAACGATTATTGCTCAAATAGTAACCCTAACAATCGCTGGTGGACTGTGGTTGCTGAACAGGCAAAAACATGTTAAACTGAATAAGGGTTAACTCAGTTTCTTCTTGAGCATCCCTAGAGGTTTTTGAACGATATTTCCGACCTTGAAATTATACTTTGAAGCTATTTGCATAAGTTGATCAGAAAAGTAAAACGCAATACTACCAATAAAGTGTACAGGATAATCCTTAATAAGCTCCAATCGTGAAAGGTGAACTTTATAAAAATCTTCAAATGATTGTAGCACGATAGATTCTATCTCGGGCGTTTGGATGTGTTTCTTGCAAAATGGCACAAATGAGGCGAGGTATCTATTTGCTTGAGGTTCTCGATAAGTGTTATGCAACAACTCCTCTGCGTTAATAGGGTAGTCTTTGAAAAAATCATTTATGACATGCTGAGGCAATTGTTGATAGAAAACACCTCTTAATAATCTTTTCGCGATGTATGTACCACTTCCTTCGTCACCCAATATATAAGACAAGGATGAATATTTTCGAATAATATTTTTTCCGTCAAAAATACGAAATGTAGAACCTGTCCCTAAAATACAAACAATACAAGGGTGGTCCTCAGATACAGCCATAACAGCGCCTTCTATATCTGTTTTAATATGTATTTCAGCATTATTAAAAATGGCGTTGAATGATTGATTCAAGTCTTCTTTTTTGGTATCATTGGAGCAACCTGCTCCATAAAAGTTTAACTTTTTGACTTGGTCTAAATAGGGAGACAATGCGGATTGATTGATAACAGTTTGAATTTCATTTGGGCTTACAAAAAATGGATTAAGTCCAATCGTTTCAGTTCGTAAAATTTCTTCACCTTGATTTAAAAGAATCCACTCTGTTTTGGTTGAACCACTGTCTGCAATAAGTATCATAATAGTTAGTAATATTTCATGTTTTTGTTAAATGCAACTTGAAAATAAACTGCATGATTGATATCATAATTAAGGGAGTATTCGCTCGGTTCTATTATCCAATCCTGTCCGTTTAAATCAATAGTTATTAATAAAGGCCAACTTTAATGCCTGTATCAGCAGCAGTAAGAATAAACCAGGAGCGATAAGATGCTTACAAATTAGTTCAGGCATTACCAGGTAATCTCCTCTTTGTTTAAGAAAGCTTGGATACCTTTTTTACAGTCTTCACTATCTCTGCCTTTCGCATTCATGACTGCCGCATAATTAAATGCATCTTCTATGGTCATGCTTTGAACCTTATTCATCATTTCTTTTGTGCTTGCTATAGATTGAGAAGAACTGGATTTAACTAAACCCGTAATAAAGTCATGTACACGGCTTTGTATTGTCGTTTTAGATTCTACAGCGTATAAAAGGCCTATTTTGTAGGCAGTTTCTGCATCAACTAATTGACCAGTCAATAAAAGTTCTTTAGCTTTTCCTTCACCTATTTTACGGAGTAAGAAAACCATAACTATGGCAGGAATAAAGCCAATTTTCACTTCGGTATATCCAAACAATGCATCTGGGGTTGCAAAAGTAAAATCACATACAGTTGCTAAGCCAGCACCACCAGCAATAGCGTGACCTTCCACCATAGCAACGACTACCTTGCTATAGGTGTAAATATGTTGGTACAAGTCCTTCAGCTTATTAGAGTCATCAAGATTCTCTTCATAAGTATTCTTTTGCAGGCTTTGTAAATAGCTTAAATCTGCCCCTGCACTAAATACCTTACCTCTGCCACCTAGCACAACACCCCGCACTTCCTTATCGATTTCAGCATCCTTAAATGCCTTCTTCAATTCATTCACTAAATCCTCATTAAAGGCATTCCTTTTTTCGGGTCGGTTAAGCATAATATAGGCAATGCTATCACGGAGGTAGTATTCTATCAAATTAAACTTCATTATTTATTTAGGTTTTGTTCAAAAGCCACAGAATCTCGCACAAAGTAACAATTAATATTTAAGTCTTTACAAGTAGATTTCCATACTTTATAAAGATAATAATTATTGGTGCTATCAAAAATGTATAAATCAGCTTTTAGCACCTCATGGATTCGATTGAGGTTCGTGTCATCTTGATGGCACAGCACAACATAGTCAAGGCTTTGTTTTTTACTCGGTAAACGGTGTTCGCCATTGAGTATAGCTATGTTGTAGTCGCAGAATGAAAGGAAGGATAAACCAGGGTGAAGTAATTTTACTTTTTGTGTATTCAGCTGATTGGCTAAAGCACTATTGTTATTAATAAAACGAATATTTGTAGCTTCATCTTTAGTATATGTCGTATAAATCGTTTGATGTGATCCGGATCTAAAGGCTATCAATGATCCCTTTTTAGTATGATATACAGTGAAGTCATTGGAATGTTTTTGTATAATTTTGTTGATGCTAAAAGAAGAAACAAGCAGGAATAGAAAGAAGAAAGCACCAATCAACCATTTGCCTTGTCTGGTAGTCAGATAGCCTGCTAATATTAGGATAAACAGATAACTTAGGATTACTTCATGTCTCTGCAGCCACCAACCATGACTTATAGCTCCGGGTAAATTACTAAGTATACGTAAAGATTCATTTAAGCAGGAAAGAACATTTTGCAACAATTGACCAATAGGGCTTAAGAGGCAATCAAAAGGGGAACTAACAAAGGTCAAGATACCTAAATAAATTATAAGACTGGCGGCAGGAATGACCAGAATATTACTTAGTAGGAAGTATATCGGAAACTGATGAAAGTAGTACAAGCTGAGCGGGAGAGTGCCAATTTGGGCTGCTATAGAAACCGAGCTAAGGATCCAAATTTTATCAATTATCCATTGTTTTGGCAGATAGAGTGAATAAATTTTGGGTTGAAAATAAATAATTGATATTACGGCGCAATAGGATAACTGAAAACCTATATGGAGTATGATATTCGCTTGAAAAGTGGTTAGTATTAAGGCTGAAGCTGCCAATAGATTGTAAATACTCACATGTTGTTTCGTGCCTTTACCTATCGCTATGAAGGAAAACATCGTTGCTGCTCTTAGTACAGAAGGGGACCCACCCGTGATTATAGCATATACCCATATTCCGGAAATGAGAAGTATAACTTTGCTTTGGCTATTGCTGTTAAAAAAGAATAACATATGCGAAAGAATAAGATAGATGATTCCCACATGTAAGCCACTTACCGCCAAAACATGCATTGCACCACTATTCGAAAAATTTAGTTTGGTCGTATGACTGAGCAGATCTTTATTCCCTAGAAGTAGTGCCTGAGCGATTGATCTTTCTTCAACTTTTGGTACAGCTTTAAGCAGAACCTTTTCTAAATAACCGCGCAAGCTACTTAGCATATGGGGAATCTTCCGCGATATTTTGGGCTTTATGGATATTGAAAGAATGGTATCTATAAAGACTTGATGAAATATTTGTTGAGCAGCAAGGTAATCAGCATAATTGAACTGCTGTGGGTTTTTTGCTGCTTCTATGGGTCTTGGGATGCAATACGTATAAAATTCGTCCCCAAGTTTCATCTGGGAGAATTTGTCGGTCTTTGAAAAATGTAATAGAACTTTTCCTGTGATGGGATTTGATGAATTTATCGAATGCCCTGTAATTACCTGTCCAAGGGCTTGATAAGAATTTGCTTTTTCCTCAAGGTTTTGAATCAATTCAAAACGGAGCAGGGTTTTTTCGGATGTGTTTCGATTACTCAGATGACTTTTTACATGTTTTTGGTTGATTACTGCTTGGTTAAATCCCAAAAGTAGTATGCACAGAAATAAGAAAAGATTGACTGTGGTGGTTTGTTGTCTTAGATAATCAGCGGAATAGTTAAGCTTAATAATAATTACAGTGAAAAGTGAAATACCAAGAATTAAAAGAGGTATATAGTAGGGAAGAAGTAGCGGGAACTGAAGGCCTATGTATGTGCCTATTGCATAGACGAGATATACTCGCAGCAAGGGTATTTCTTTCAAGAAGACATTACTCATATACAAAATAGTTAATGTATATGAATGTAAATAAAAATGCCCCGAACAAGTCGGGGCATTTATTAGTTGAACTTTATTGTTCTTATTTCATAATCACTCGCTTAGATATTGTAGCGTTATCAGAAGAAATATTTACGAAGTAAATTCCTGCGGCATTACCTTCCAAATTGAAAGTAACCGTTTCTTTTGAATTTACTTTAGATAAATCTTGAGATGCAATTACTGCTCCAAGAACATTAGTTACTTCAACAGTTAAGTTTGAAGCACTTGTTTCAGAAATCTCCACATTCAACACACCATTTGTTGGATTAGGGAAGATATCAACCGCAGCGTTTAAATCATTTCTATCAGCAATACCAACGCTAAGCTCTACTGTTTTACAAACAGTACTTGCTGGCTTATTGAAAGGTGCATCATTAAATCTGTTTCTAACCGTCAAGCATACATTGTATGATGGATAGTTAGCGTCATTAGCAGAATAGGTAGGTACTCCTGAAGTTGAAGGTGCAGCGCTACTTGTTTGACCGTTATCAAAATCCCAGCTATATGAGGTTGGACCATCTGTAGATGAATTGGTTAAGATAAGACCAGTTGATGTTGGGATAAAGCTAAAGTCTGCTGTCGGCTCTTTACCTACTCTTACCGTTAAGTTTTGAGTAGTCGAGTTACCGTTTTCATCTTCAGCTGTGAATACAACAGTATAATTGCCAGCTGTACTTTCGTCTACAGTGCTATTATCTGCAGTAACAGTTACGAGTTGACCATTACAATTAGGGTCGGAAGCCGCAGTTGCTGGAGCAACAAAATTTTCATCTAAGTAGGTATAGTTAATTCCACCTTCAGTGTAAGAATTAGCAGGAGTAGCTAAATCATTGTCATTAATAATACTAAGTACTGGAGCGGTATTGTCTTCGACATACACCACTCTTGTTTCATTTGCTGTATTTGAAGATGCATCAACTGCTGTGTAGCTTACATTATATGCTCCAACCGTATTAATATCCAAACTTGAAGCATCAACAGTAACCGAAACAACAAAATCTACTAAATCAAACGCTGATGCACCCAATTCATTATAGAATGTACATACTTCAACGGTATCTGAAGAATTACCATTTAACGTAATTGCTGGTGCAGTGACATCTGCTCCTATCACTTCTACATATCTGATGGCAGTAACTTGATTACCACTATTATCAGTTATG
>JADHRO010000077.1 GCA_016777395.1 Chitinophagales bacterium
TTATTGTTAGCAGATATTAAGCATTCATCATTTTGAATGATTTCTGCCATACTAGTACCCTTGCTAGTAATTACGGGCACTTTACTTGCCATTGCCTCCAATACGGGGATTCCAAATCCCTCAACAATGGAAGGGTAAACAAAAATTTTGGCTTCCTGATAAATACAGGGTAAATCTTTAAACTTGACCTTAGGAATGACTTGAACTTCCACCTTTAATTCAGCCGCTAATTGCAACAATTCCTTTAAATATTTTTCACCATTACCAACAAGTATCACTGGTAGTCTTTCTTTTGGTGGTAGCAACGCAACTGCTTCGACAATTGTTTTTTGATTTTTTCTTCCTTGTATAGTTCCAACACTCAAAATGTACTTATCTGGAAGATTATATTTTCGCTTTACATCGGTTTTTGTCTTAAGGGTATAGGTCGAGTTAAATATTTTATCGCAACATTGATAAACGACTTCTATTTTCTCGCCGGGCACCTTCAATAAGTCGATTATATCTTTTTTTGTAGCCTCGGAAGTCGCAATTATTTTATCACACACCCGGGCAGCTCTTTTGGTCTTAAACCAAAATATTTGACGGTCTAGCCAAGAGTAGTCCTCTTTAAATCGCTCAAAGCATAAATCGTGAATATCCACAATCTTTTTGATGGATAATTTCTCTATCCCAAGGGGCAACTCATTACTAAGACCATGGTAAATATCAATTTTATCTTTTTGAATATCTTGCTTAATGGAGAAAGTACGCCAGTAATAACTGGATAATTTATCCGCTGAATGAATTTCAAATGAGCTAGACAAGCTGGACGTTTGAAAATATTCGCTAGAACTATTAGGCGTGTACAATACAAAGCGATGACTAGAATCTAACTGGCTTAAACCATAGACCAGATTTCTCCCGTAAACACCTAATCCAGTGGCATTTGAAAATATCCGTTTTGCATCAATCCCAATTCTCATATTAACTCATGTTTTTCAAATGTTTGTACTTCCAGTATGTCTCCTTCGCAGTAATCCAAGCAATTTGGAAGCCTAAACGACCATCTAAAAAGCCAAGAAAGATAAAATAGTCGAGAACAAATCTAAACACCGGATTGATATATTGTTTGATAATCGTAGATTTTCTGCCCGCCTTGAATAGGTTCTTTGCGCCCATGAGCGCATATTTTTCAGCCTTAGTTAAATGCTCTGCTTTGGATGACATGGAGTAATGAATAATTTTATGATTCAAGTTGACTTGTCTTTTGTGTGCGATATTTAGCCCTTCATGCACAGCCTCTTCATTCCAAGAAACACTGGATTTATGAAACAATCGCGCGTGGTGTTCATTTCTCCAACGACCAAAGCGAATAAGCTTCCCACAATAGGAATTGGCAAATGGAATGCTGTAGACCACATGAGCATCTAAGGTCAGTTGACTTATCTCAAGAACTAACTCTTCAGTCATTATTTCATCCGTATCTAAAGACAATATCCAATCATGACGAGCTAAACTGTTTCCATAATTTTTTTGAGCGCCATATCCAGCCCATTTTTTTATAGTAAAACTAAGCTCATATTCCTTGCAGTATTTTTCCGTTTTGTCCGAACTGCCACTATCCACTACTACAATATCATTGCTAAGCATTTTAGCTCTATCAAGTACTTGAAGAATAAATTTCTCTGCGTTTAAGCTTATGATAACTATGGATATATCATTCATCTTTTATGTGCTTTAAGATTAGCGAACCCACTACAAGAAAGAAACTCATGCCTATTTGAGATTCGAAGGTATTTTCAACTAATGAAGATGATAATATGATTATCCACAGAGTAATATAAAGTGGATCTCGAAGCACTCCTTTTTGAATTAGCGGGATACAAAAAACTAGAAAAACAGCAAGAGATCCGAAAACGCCCATTTCTACAGCACTAAATAAAAATTGATTGTGTGGTACTTTTTGATTTTGTTGCGCCACATATGGATGATTTTCTTGATAATAATTCCTACTTACCTTTTCAACTTGACCACAGCCATATCCCATTAAAGGCTTCTTCGTAATTAGCACTTTTGCCATTTTTAAAGATCGCCATCTTCTACCATCAGAGTTATGTCCAATATTGCCAGCCTTAATCTGTTCTGCATCATATTTCATGTAAGCTACTTTGTTTTGGAAACTAGGAAAAGCCTGGTAAGCAATAAATGGCATTGCTATTACCGCTAATCCAAACAAGGGAAACACCCAGAATTTTCGGAAGTAAAATGCGAAATAAGAGATAAGAAAAATTAGCCCTAAATAGTAGCTAATTAAACCGCTACGAACGGATAAAACATGAATCAGCACAAAAAGAAAAAAACTTGCAACACCCATAAATATTCGATCGTTAGGGGCAATGTAAAGCTTATCTTTAACTGTAAAGTAAATACTGGTTAATCCTGCAAAAGCCACCATTAAACTATAGCGGATATGATTGAGTGGAGTTGGGATGTTTTTAGCTAAAGCAATTTGTGCAGTATAATATTCGTAGTTGGAAAAATAATTGACTAAAACAACCATTCCACTAACTGAGATGACACCTACGAAAAAGGCTAAGATAAGATTAAGATCGATGGTCTTTAGCTTGGTAATAGCCGCGATACTTAGCGGAATAACTAACCATGGGAGCCTGTAATAAACTTGCTTAAATCCATGAGAAATATCAGGTGAAAACAAAACAAATGTTAAACTGGTCAAGAAAAATATTGTTCCTGATAGAATTCCGAAATTGCCAATTTTGACAAATTGCCAATTATGTTCTTTGCCAGAAACTATCAAATTAAATGCAAGAAGTAAAGTGCCAATACTAACAAGGGCCCTCGAAGAGATTAACCCAAATAAGATAAGGAATATTATGAGGATGGTTCGATTAGTATACGATTTCAAACTGCCAATTTGACTCATGATTTTGGATGGTGTAGTTTTTGAACGATTAATAATACATTATATTTGAATGTGGTGAGTAAAGATAATTTATCAAAGCAAATAAAAGATAAAATTTTTAATGAGGAGTTAATTCCTCAGGCAGATGCTTTGTACAATTTTGCGTATTCGCTTGTTTTTGAGGAAGCCCGGGCACAAGATCTTGTACAAGAGGCTTATCTTAAAGCGTATCGATTCATCCATTCTTTTGAGCCAGGGAGTAATGCAAAAGCTTGGCTATTTCAGATATTGAAGAATGCCTTTATTAATGAATATCGAAAAAAGAGTCGTCAACCGCAAAAAGTTGATTTTGAAGATTATAAAGATAAAAATCAATTAGAGAAACAAGCCTCAAGTATTGATATTGGACAAGACATTTATACCCACATGATAGGGGATGAAATTACTGGCGCGTTAAATAGTCTTCCAGTTGACTTCAGAGTTGCCATTATTTTGTCTGATATTGAAGGATTTACATACGATGAGGTTGCAAAAATTTCAGATATTCCTATAGGTACGGTTCGGTCAAGATTGTTTAGGGCTAGAAACTTAATGAAGGATCAGTTGCGCGAATATGCTAAAGAAAAGGGGTTTAAAGAATTGAGATAATTTTTAATCGTCTGAACTTTTTTATTCCAATGATGGTTTTCCCCTAAACTATCAATTTCAGCTAAAGAGCAATGAAAAAAAGTCACAACTGCAAAGATGTAGTAATACAGTTTAACTTGATGTTAGATGGCGATCTGAACCCCAAGGAGGAGCAAGACGTGATGTGTGAGCTTCAGCGATGTATTCATTGTTTAGAAGAATATAACTTAGAAGAGAAATACCGCCAGTTTCTAAAAGAAAAAATAACAAAAAAAGGAGTTTCTTCAGCGTTCTTAAACAAGCTTAAAAACTGTGTCCAAGAAAAATAGTTTACAGTGATTCTTCTAAGTACAATTTTTCGATTTTAACGATGGGTCCTTGGCAAAAAATTTGATGGCAATCTACACAAGAGACAATCATTAAATTGAATTTTTCGAGATGTTGCGGGGTGTTACTTTCCAAACATAATGCTTCAACCGATTGAAGGTATCTGCCGGCTTTCTCTTCAAAAACATCCGTTCGAACACTTGAATCAGTAGCTTCCAATGTATATATTCCGTTATAATCTACAGGAAATTCAGCAGAAAATTCTCCTAGTTCAATTGCTCCTTTCCAAACCAAAGCATCGCCATGCATTCTCAACATCAAATTGGCCAGAGGTTTCGGCTCATACATGATAGAGGCTTCTTTACGTGCTTGATTATTTCCCTTATTACACGCAATAAAAAGAACTATAAATAAGCAGGGTATGGCGCTTATTTTTTTCACTACTCAATAATTACGCCATTGGCCATAAATGTATAGGATACCTCAGGCGACAATATTGCTGCAATTTCTTCTTCTGTTTGGTTCGCATCAAAAGCATAATGTTTCAATTCCTCAATACTCAAAACTTCTTTGTAAGCCCAACCTTCGAAAGTAGCCATGCGCCCGTCAGCATTAAGAGGAACAAAAAATCCATAGTCTTTGAAACGCACCATCATTTCTTTGTCTTCACCAATACTTATGCTCATCCAACATCCTTTTTTCTTGCATACGTCATTAATTTTGCCGCTAAGTTTTAGTGGAATAGAATCGCCTTCAGTAAAAGAGTCGAAGAAATTATCCGAAGAAATTGCGCCATCTTTTGATATCTTATCTCCAAAATATTCTAATTCCCCCTCGACATCACTTCCTTTAGGTCTATCGGAATTGCATGCCACAAGAAAACTAAAAACAAGTAAAGGTATAATCCAGTTTTTCATTGTATCTGTTTTATCAAAATTACTACTTTATAATTCAAAGAAAACTTTTCAAGTAAATTAATCGTTTATCTTTAGATTTCACAAACGAAAAAATACTTACTATGAAAATTTTGTTATCAATTTTTGTATTGTTTACGCTGACTTTGCTTTCAGCACAAAGTTTAGACTTAGAAAAAAGCAGCTTAAAGTGGACGGGTAAAAAAATTACGGGCGAACACTCAGGAACTATTAACATTGAGGAAGCAGATTTCAATTATGAGGATGGTCAGTTGGTATCAGGCTCTATGGTTTTGGATATGAACTCAATTAAATGTACCGATTTAGAGGGTGGAAGAGCGGAGAATTTAGTAGGGCATCTTAAGAGCGAAGACTTTTTTGATGTAAATGGATTTCCAGAAGCAGCATTAATTTTTACGAGTGTGCAGCAAATTGAAGGTGATTCATATTTGTTAAAAGGCGACATTACAATTAAGGGAACGACAGAGCCAATCGAATTTTATGCAAACCTAAAAGAAAAGGAAGCACTCGCAACAATCAAAATTGATCGTTCAAAGTTTGATGTGCGTTATGGTTCTGCTTCATTTTTTGATAATATCGGAGATAAGGCCATTGACGATATCTTTGAAATCAAGGCTCGCCTTGTTTACCAGTAAAGTGGACCATCAAAAATGGAATGTTGTCCAATTACAACAAGGGGGATATAGTTGTAAAATTCTCGCTAGTTATGGCGCCTCATTAATATCCTACAAGCATCTTGATTACGAATTTGTAGAAGGTTATACTCAAGCTGAAGAGATTCAAAATCAAAAATACAGAGGCGTCATTTTAGCTCCTTTTCCGAATCGCGTGGCAAAGGCGCAGTATGCTTTTAAAAATGAGGATTATCATTTAGCAGTTAATAGGGAAAAAGAAGGCCTTGCTCTTCATGGACTTTTGTATGATCAAGTTTTTGAGGTAGACTCCCAAAGTGAGGAAAGAGTGGTTTTATCCTACAACTATAGTAAAAAAAAACAGGGATATCCTTTCCTTTTTTCTTTGATCGTTTCATATGAGCTTAAATCAGATGGTTCTTTAAATATCTCGACAACAGTTGAAAATCAAGAAGATAAAATGCCCTTTGGTCTTGGGTGGCATCCATATTTTAAAATGAATGAATCGATAGATGATTTAACATTTGAATTCCCGCCAAGCAGAAAAATTGAGCTGGATAGGTCCTTGATTCCTACAGGAAATCACTTACCCTTCAACAGTATTCCTAAAACCTTAGACCTTAGTTTGCATCAATTTGATGATTGCTTTGAGTTACTCTCTGAGGAAAGCATAGGTTTTAAGTTGATAGGGAAGCACTACGTTCTGGAGATTAAAGGAGGCAGTTCAGAGGAATTCCCATTTTTTCAAATATATACGCCTAAAAATAGAACAAGTATAGCTATTGAACCAATGACATGCGCGCCAGATGCATTCAATAATCAAATGGGATTGATGATTTTAAACCCAAAGGAAAAGAAAACCTTTTCATATAAAATAAAGGCAAGTCACAGGGTTTAGAGCGTAGACTTTTCTTTTCTGATTAGCGATATATTGTAAAATCGATTAGTAGTCAAACGATTGTACTTTAAAAGAAACTTGTGTAGCAGCATATTTGGAAGGAAAATGGATTTAAGCACAATAAGAGTTAAATAAGTTTGTTAATTAAAGTTGCGCAGACTATCTTTGCACTCCGTTTAAAAAATGCAACTAACCTTGTTTACAGGGTCAAAAATATAATAAGATGAAAAGAACATTTCAACCGTCCAGAAGAAAACGTAAGAATAAACATGGTTTCCGTGAGCGTATGAGTACGAAAAATGGGAGAAAAGTTTTAGCTAGAAGAAGAGCTAAGGGCAGAAAAAAATTAACTGTTTCTGACGAAAGAAGACTCAAATAGCAGCTTGAAATTTACTTTTAGTCGTGAAGAGCGATTAAAAAGCAAAGAAACATTGGCTTCTCTTTTTAGTAAGGGAAGCCATTTTGTTTTTCCCCCACTTCATGTCCGGTATCTATATACCCCTTCTAATAAAAGCTCAGTGCAAGTTGCATTTACTGTGCCTAAAAAGAAATTTAAGCGTGCTGTAGATCGTAATCTTTTGAAACGGAGGATGCGCGAAGCATATAGACTTAATAAATCCCTAATCGAAGAAAAAAACCAATCTAAGCTCAAAGAATTGAGTATAATTTTCATTTATTCATCCCAGGAGATACTAGGTGCGGAAAAAATCGAAACCGCTATGTTGAATTTTATGAATCAACAAAATATATAAAGTTCAAATTTTAAGTAATTTGATATACACTGTTTGAAAGAATGACTTATTTTCGCTTTATGAATACTTTATGTATAAAATTTGTGCGCTTTGCATTGATGTTGCCTCTAAGTAGTTTAATTGCTCAAGATTATTTGGAGGAGCAGCTAAGTGCGCATGTTTATTTTTTGAGCGATGACAGATTGGAAGGTAGAGCTACGGGGAGCGATGGCGAGCGAATTGCCTTGGACTATATTGCCAGTTATTTTAATCAATATGGTTTAAGCCCAAAGGGCAGAGATGGTTATGTCCAATCGTTTGTTTTCTCATTGGGTAAGAAGATGGGATTAACAAACTCCCTGGAAATCAACAGTCAAACGATGCATATTCCCGCTGATTACTTTCCACTGATATATTCAGGTAACGCTGCCATAAATGCAAATGCGCTTAATCTGGGATATGGGATTCATGCACCTGGCTTATACGATGATTATGCTGATAAAATAAACCTGAAGGGAAAAGTATTTGTGATTAACTTATCATCTCCTGACGGAATTCATCCTCATTCTAAGTATTTAAATTATACAGATTATCAAACTAGAATTAAGACCGCTCAAAGCTTTGGGGCTTCTGCTGTGATTTTTTATAATAATGATGAAAATCTCGATGATCCTGAATTTGATCTATCAATGAAGGTGAAATCTTTTGATATTCCAGTGATCTTTGTAACTCATGGCATACTTAACGATGGCGATGAGATCAAGTTGAATGTAGATCTGAAAAAACAGGAGAGAACGGGCAATAATGTGATTGCCTTCATCGACAATGCTGTGGAAAATACAGTTGTAATCGGTGCTCATTACGATCATTTAGGTTGGGGAGAAAGCGGTGGCTCCTTGTATCGCGGTGATCCTGCAATACACAATGGAGCAGATGATAATGCAAGTGGCGTTTCGCTCATGCTCGAATTGGCGAGAGCTATCAAAACCAAAAACCTGAAGGGAAATAACTATCTATTTGTGGCTTTTTCTGGAGAAGAATTGGGCTTATATGGCTCTAAATCTTTTATAAAAGATGCCACTATAGATGTTTCATCAATCAACTATATGTTGAATTTTGACATGGTTGGTAGATTGGATGAAGAGAATACAATGGCAGTTAATGGTGTAGGGACCTCTCCCTTGTTTAAAGCAAAGGCCTTGAGTGTCCGAGAAGGAAACCTTAAATTGAAAACAACTGAATCGGGAATGGGACCTTCCGATCATGCTTCTTTTTATATGGCGGATAAACCTGTGTTACATTTTTACACAGGAAATAACTCAGATTATCATAAGCCTTCCGATGACGCTTACTTAATTAATTATAAAGGGATGACTCAGGTATTTGATTTCACCTATGCACTCATTACAGATTTGGATGATGAAGGGAAATTTGAATTTGTGAAGACCAAGGATGAGGATAACCGAAATGCGCCTAAATTTTCTGTAACATTGGGTATAGTGCCCGATTATATGTTTGATGGAGAGGGTTTGCGTATCGATGGTGTTACGGACGGAAGGCCAGCTAATGGTGCTGGTATTCTTGCGGGAGATGTGGTCAAGCAATTGGGTGATATTGAAATTACTGACATGATGGCTTACATGACTGCCTTGAGTAAGTTTAAGCCGGGACAAAGCACGATAGTTACTATTCTCAGGGACGATAAATTAATGGATTTACCAATACAATTTTAATGGCGCTGTTACTCTTTATTGATACATCAACAAGTAATTGTTCTGCTGCATTAGTTGAAAACCAACGAATAGTTAGCACTAAAATGGAACT
>JADHRO010000078.1 GCA_016777395.1 Chitinophagales bacterium
AACTCGCCCCTTTTCACATAGCCCAAGGCACCATCTTTAGTAGCTGATCCTGGATCATCAGAATACAATAAAGCCTGAAAGCCAAAATCGCTACCCATCTCAATATCCACTTTTATTTTTTGAGCCTTTTCTTTAGCGGCTTGCTTTTGTAGGATGGTAGGCTCAGCAAAAATTGCGATTTGGCCAATTTCTACTTCTGCGCTAAAATAGGGTAGACTATCTTGCGGTATTTTTCCAAAAAAATCAAATACCTCCGCCGGAGAAACTGACAAATCAGCAAATACTAAGCTTTTCATTTTATCTGCAAGTAATTGCTGGTAGATGTCATCTCTAAACTCTTCCTTCAAATCAAAAATTGATTTACCATAGTACTCTTCCAATTTTTCGTTAGAACCAAACATACTTATAAAATATTCAATCCTTCTATTTAATTCGCCGTCTACTTCTTCATTAGTAGCAACCACACTGTCTCTTTGAGCCTGAACGATAAATATTTTATCGACAATGAGTTGATTTAACACCTCACATTGCAGCTCCGCTATTTCCATATCATAGCCCGCTTCTTTAGCTTGTTCAAGTTGTAGGTCCAAATCTGATTTCAGAATAATATTATCCTCTACTACGGCTATTATTTCCTCTATTACTTGGGCTTTGAGGGATAGGGTGGTTAAAGTAATTAAACTTAAGATTACTGAATTAATATATTTCAAAGTTATTGTTGTTTTGTGCATTTAATAAGAGCTTTTCTCCGTGCTTGTCAATGATTTCTTTTTCTTTTTGAAATTTAAGTATGGCATAAATATCAGCAGCAATCAAATCCAAAGGTGCTGGCTCTCCTTTTTTATTCTTGCTTTCTATTCGAAATAAGCCGACCGTATTGTCGTTTCGATAAAAGCTCCTGTATTTAACGGAAGTATTCCATAAATATTGGGGGATAGAAATGCTCTCTAAAACACCTTTCTCCACCCATATTGGGGCTGTTAGGCAGTTTTTAGGGTTTGCCAAACAATAACCATCCAGCGCATCATTAGCCTCTTGATTATTCAATTTGTTTAATACTATATCCACATCCAAAAGAGAATCTATTATAAAGTAACTCAATTTGAACATGTCTTGGTCAAGGGTAAACCTTTCGAGGTTCATCTTGTAATAATTCAGGACCATTTCATCGCTGATTTTTACATTTGCTTCTGCAATCACTTTTTGCTGATATGCGTCAATCATCAAGCTTTGCTTATAGTCCAACACCAAGTTATCTATATTTTCTGATGCTTGATTTTTCTCTGCTTCCTGCGCCCAGACCTGTCTGATTATCCAAGCGTTGATTTGTTCTTTATTCCACAAAGTATCGCCGACGTTGTCGCTCGCTATACTTTCTAGAAACAAATAGCGATCATTAACTCTAGCCAGTGAATTCTCTTTATTCGCATTGTTTTCTTGGCATGCAGTGAGAAGGAGCAGAATGATGGTTAATATGGCAAGGTAAGGCTTAAACACTTATTTTATCATAGATTTAAATACCTCTTGATTGACTTCAATACTGTACTTCTGTTTTAGATTAATAATCCAATTCTTTTCCAAGTAACTCTGGTAGTCCGAAATAACATACCCCCTAGTTTCGTTTAGCTTCTTAGGTTCTGGACCCAGGCGTGCATCTACAACTATCTTTTCATTTTTTCCATCTTCAAGCGTGTTGCTAAAAACGGTTCCAACCGCAATATCAGCAGAACCATAATTGAACTCTTCTGCCAATACTTTGCTCGATTTGGTTGTTACTTGAGTTTCTTTCTTATTTAACTTAGCTAAAATAGTCGCTGGACTCATTCCTTTATCAATGAATTTAAGTCCTTTAAGCGCTGCCTTCTCATTGTAAAAGGTATAGCTAGTGTATGCTATTCTATCTGACCACATATAATTGGACTTATTCTCATCATAAAATTTCCTTAGGCCAGCAGTATCCATTACCGCTTTACTCCAAACTTCTCTATCCGTTAGCTCAAAGAGCAAAATGCCATCATGGTATTCTTGCATAAGATCTTTGTAATCTTCGTTTATCTCGGCTAAGTGCTTCTCTCGGTATTGTTGAATTTTCAAACTTTCGTATTTATCATACGCCCCTTTCAACAGCGCCGGTAAGACAGCTGGATTGGGAACAGCTTTTTTGACCGTCTTTTTCAGATAAACAACAAAATCTTTTTGGGTGAAAGCGTCTTCACCTATAGAAAATATGGTAGCAGTATAATCCTCTTCATTTAAGGTAAATGTGCCACTATCATAAGACTTGGCTAGGTCAAAAATAAGTTGATTTACCTGGTTTTTATCCGTAGTATAACCAAAATTCACTTTACTGTCTTGGTCATTTTTGGTTTGCGCAACATTGGATCGACTGTCTCGTGAAATTTTACTGCCTAATCCGGCTTTTGCTTCATCAAATGTTCCTATTTCTGTTTTTGAAACTCGTTGAATGATATGCCACCCTAATGCTGTTTGCACTGGCTCAGCAAATTCACCATTTTTTTCTATCGCAAATGCAGCATCGGCAAATTCAGTTATCATTTCAGCAGTGCTTAGCTCTGGCAATTGTCCTTCCTGAAATTTAGTTTTACTGTCTTGCGAGTACTGCTTTACTGCAGTTGCAAAATCTATAACCCCCTGCATTAAGTCTTGATAGATTTGATTGGCTGTAGCTTTTGCCAAAGCTTTTTTTTCTGAAGAATCTCCCTCTTTACTTTTGATAAGGATATGGGCTGTTTTAATTTTTCCTCGCGCTGCGCGAACATCATGGACTAAGACCAAGTGATAACCAAACTGAGTAGCTACTGGAGCTGATATTTCGCCTGCTTTGGTTTTATACAATGCATTCTCAAATGGATAAACCGTTTGAAATGCAGTAAGGTAGCCAAGTCGTCCTGAATTTTCGGCAGCTGAAGGATCTTGAGATTTTAGCTTCGCTTGCTTCGCAAAACTTGAAGCCCTTAATCCCTTGCGTATGTTCATAATTTGCTTCAGCACAAGAGCAGAGTCTTTTGCAGACGGATAACTACTTGGCCATCTCACTAAAATATGACTAGCATCAACTTCTAATGTACTTCTATCGTAAGCCTCTTGAAGCAATGCTTCACTAACCTCTTTATCATTGGCATAATTCTTTACCAATTGCTTTTGATACGTCGATAATTCGCTTTTAATGGAACGAATAGTATCCATCTGAAGGGCCTCCGCTTCTGCAACTTTAAGTTTAAAATTAATAAACAGGTCGAGATATTCATTGAGTGAAGATTCGCTATAATCCGCTTGATTATTAATATTATTTTTAGTATAAATTTTTTCAAATTCTGCGGTTGTGATTGCTTTACCATCTAATGTAAATAGTGTTTGAGTATCCTGAGCCGAAAGGCAACTGACAAAAATGAGAAGAGATAAACTAAAAAAAAACTTTTTCATGCGATAAAGGTGTTGGTTACGAATCTGCAAATATACGCTTTTACCAAGTATCTTGGATAATAACTCGTGAAAGAAGTGGCTCAAAACTGCTTCACTTAAGCAGATTTTAATAAAATTAACATAAAGCCATGACGGATTGGATTAAGAAACTTAAGCTACCAACTAAACTTTGCTTTTACTGCAAGGTGGTCGCTTAGGTTTCCTTTGAGTTTTTCGACTACTGCAAGCTTGTTTGGGTTGATCCAAAGCACTTCTTTAGAGTTCATTCGTATGGAAGAGCGATTAGACCTTAAAAAAATGTAGTCAATTACACTGCTGTTTTTAGCGGTTGTAAATTTTTGAGCACTTGTGGTAGGTGGGTCAACAACATCCAATATTTCCAGCATTTCTATGTAATCCTCCTTGCTTTCTTTACTCGTATTCATATCTCCACATATGATTTGTGGAACGTTTAGCTTGGTAAAATCATCTAACAAATTTCTTATCTGTTTGTATTGCTCTTGCCGAATCCACTGAGGGCCACCTGCATTGAGGTGGGTTCCTAAAACTTGGAAATGCTTGCCTCCAAAAGTTCCCTCCAGTAGCATTGCCCCTTTTTTAGCAAAGCAATCTGCTGCGTTACAAGCTTCGTATTGACATGTTCCCAAAACGTTTAAGGGGATTTTACTTACTACAAAAATGCCACTAGAAGTTTTCAAAGATAGTTTACTCGGATTAGCTGGCCCATATTGATATGGGAATTGGCTCTTCAACTGCTTGCTTAAAGCTCTCCTGGATGGCTTGAAAAAAGCCTCTTGAAAAACTACAATTTGGATATCACTGTTATTTAAATACGCGGCAATTTCTCCTGCTCTAGGCTTTTTATGATTTTTTGATATTTGTTTGGATAAATTAGCGATTCCAGGCAACATATACACGTTCCAACTAAGAATCGTCAACTCATCTAAGGGCATATCCTGAGCAGATGTTTTACCAAAAACCATGACCAAGGCCAGCAATAAACTAAAGGTTCTGTTCATTAATTTAGATTTGAGCTTAAAGAATAGCCGCCATATAACAGCCCTACCGAAACAATAAATGAAAAGATAGCATAAAGAATAGCCATCATAATAGCTCCATTTTGGTTGAGCTTGAAACTTTCAAAAGCAAAGGTGGAGAAGGTTGAAAACCCACCGCAAAACCCAATAATTGCAAAGTATTTTAAGCCTTGCATTTCACTAAATTTATTCATGAGTAAACCAAGCAAAATACCCAAAATGAGTGATGCAAAAATATTAGATAAAAATGTTGCTGTTGGAAATCCATTTCCCTGCCAAGGGAAAAGTTGACTTAATGCATATCGGCATACACTTCCAATTGCCCCGCCCAAAGCTATCAAAACGACATTAAGCATTTTGCTGATTCCTTTTTCCTTTATTATAAACGATTTGCATTATTCCAAACATGACAAAAAAGTATACAAATACCGCAATTGTTGCATTAAAATTCCAAGGTATAATGCCTCGGTATAAACATATGGCAATACCTGAGGAAATCAAACCAAAGGCAAGAAGGATAAGAGCCGCTTGCCTTTCGGTGAAGCCAAAAAATACCAAGTGATGAGTGATGTGGTCTTTGCCTCCTACAAAAGGTGATTGCCTTTTCATTGACCTTCGCACGAGCACAGTCAAGGTATCCGTAAGGGGTACAATAAAAATTAAAAGCGGAAGAACAAATTGTTTAATCTGAATAATTCCTGAGGTTTCTGTTCGTTCATTCCAAAATAGAAAAATACTTACAGTAGCAAGAAAGACACCAAGAAACTGACTGCCCGTATCACCCATATAAATTTTTGCTGGATTCCAATTATAGAATAAAAATCCCAACAGCGTACCTACTACCCCACAAATAATAAATAATAAAACGGTAAAGGTCGTAGGCATTGACAAAAGAAATAATACTGCTGAAAATAGGATCACTATAGCCTGCGTCGTAGTTATCCCATCCATATTATCAAGCATATTGATTGAATTCATTAAACCAACAACCCAAAGAACAGTAATTAGATAATCTACTGCAAAATTTCCTGTAGCGACAATGTATAAGTTACTCACAATAAGGATAAATGCGCAAGTAAGTTGGCCTATAAACTTTACCAAGGGATTGGTATTGTATGAATCATCTGCTAACCCAATAATAAACCCAAGCGTTGTAGCTGCAATTAATCCTAATAATTGATGGTCTTGAAAAATATCGAGGCGAGCGGAAGGTATGAAACCAGATGCAGCAACGGCAATCAAAAAAACTACAAAGAAAGATAATCCCCCCAAAGAGGGTTTTATATCATTAGACCAACGAACTTGGTTTAACTCAAAGTTGTTTCTAACTCCTAAAGATTTTGAGAATTTTAATAAAAGCCCGTTCATCATGAATGATAAGACTAAGCAGAATACAAAAATCAGAATATGCATAATGAAGTGTTAATCGCCGAAAATTTGCTTAATGTTCTGAATTATTTTGGCTACCGCCCCTTGTTTTGTATCATCCTCGTCCGTATAATAGCCAGAAGAACCATAACCGTAGCCATAACCGTAGCCATAACCGTAGCCGTAGCCGTAACCGTAGCCGTAACCGTAGGCATAGCCTGAAGCAGAAGCTCCTCGACCAAAATCGTTCATTACAACGGATAAATTATGAATTTCATTATCAAAAATTAATTTATTAATATTTTCCATGAACACACGATCTGAATAGTCTGCTCGGAGCACGTAAATAGGGTAATCCGAGTAATTCAAGAGATCTAATCCGTCCGTTACTAATCCGACTGGAGGAGTGTCGATGAAGATATAATCATAAGTCTCTTTTAATGTATCTAAAAGCTCCCGCGTTTCTTCTTTATTGATCAGTTCTGATGGATTTGGCGGCACTGGCCCAGATGGAATAAAATCTAAATTATCAATTCCTGTTTTTAAAATACACTCATCCAATGAGCTTCTTCCAATGAGAATGGTGCTTAACCCTTTTTCGCCCTCCGCATTAAATATTTTCCCAATACGAGGCTTTCGCAAATCAAAGTCAAGAATAATTACTTTTTTATCCAAGAGACTAAAAATTGCTGCCAAATTAATCCCAATAAATGTTTTCCCCTCACCAGGGACAGTTGAGGTAGTGGCCACAATTTTTGGACCTTTCGTATTATCGATAAATTCCAAGTTTGCCCTTATCGAACGGAAAGCTTCAGAAATTTGTGACTTCGGGTTCTCCGTAACAACCACAGCACTTCGTTCTAGGACATTTTTATATTTTGGAATAAGGCCAAGTATGTTTGCATTGCAACTGCTCTCTACCTCATTCATATTAGAAATTTTGCTGTGGAAAACATATCGAACGGCAATTAAGATCAAGGCCAAAATAAATCCTACTGCTATACCGGTTAAACGTATCATAAGGACGTTAGGCGAAATTGGAATTTTTGGCAATACAGTTGGTTGTAGCACAATATAATCTGAGACTATTCCTGCCTTAGAAATCAAGTACATATTCTTCTGCTCAACTAAGTTTAAGTAAAAGCTTCTCTTTAACTCATTGTCTCGCATAATCTCAGCATAATCAGATTCCAAATCTGGAAGAGTATACAACAAAGCATAATTTTCTTTTATCTTTTGCTCTGCAAGTCTACGAGCAACAGCTTGCTTCTCAATAACTAAATTAATTTGTTTACTGATATTTAACCTTAAATCAGCAATTTCTCTATTGACTAATACTACGTTTGGATGGTCTGGAGTTACATTTAATAATTTTAAATTTCGGTCCGCCTGCATTGTTATAATATCTTGAATACTTGATTGGAAACCGAGTGTCTGTTGAGTCATCAAAAATCCAGATAAATGAGACAAATCATTGCCTGATTGCAAATACTGACCCAGCCATTCTAAAGAACTTTGATTTAGGTCCAGAATCAAAATTTCATTCTCCAACTCTCTAAGCTTCTTAAGTTTTTCTGCCAACTGCGTAGATGGCGCCATGAACCCATTATCAAATCTGAATTTCTTTAGAGAATCTTGAGCTTGCATGAACTGTTCCCCAAAATTTTCTATCTGTTCATTCAGAAAATTAATGGTATTATTAATACTTTCTCCTTTTTTAACTTGATCATATTTTATAAAATACCTAGAAAGGCTTTGTACAATTTCATAGGCCTTTTGAGGGTTCGAGTTTTCCAATTCAATTTTAAGTGTATTGGAGTTGTAATTTAGCGGACTTACGCTCAGCTTAGCCTTAACCTCGTCGATTACCCTGCTGTAATTTCTTAATTTAAAACCATACAAGTTATTGACTTGGAGCTTAAATCTAGTTTTATCTATTTTTAGTATAAAAAACGGCGTGGTCAGACTCTTGCCAAAATCACCGGTAAAACTATACTCTTTCGATTTTAAAGAAAAAGTGATTGTATACCTTAATCTATCTGAAGTAATTAGCTCAAACTCAACCTCTTCAAGTTCCTCTGTATAATTATCAAAACTTACAGTAAAAGGACTGTTTCGATAAAACTCAGAGTTGCTAATTTTTCCTTTTGAGTAGCAGTTTACCCTTAAGGGTAGAGAATCCAAAGCAGCTGCTAATAGAAATTTTGATTGAAGTAGCTGAATCTCAATATCAATCTCAGCATTGTCTTCTGATAATATTTCTTCGACACCTAAGAGTTGGGTTTGTTTGGTAACCGTCCTCATCAATGTAGTGGAGGCAGAATACACAGGTTGGGTGTGCCGCAAATAGAAAAAGGCTGCAGCTATTGAAACGATAAAAAACAGAATAACCCATAAGAATGATCGCTGTGCACTATAAATAAGTAATCCAAGATTAAACTCTTCCAATACATTTTTAAGCTGCTTACGCTCCCCTAAATTTCTTTTTTTAGCACTCTCTTCTTGCATACTTATAAGTTCTTAACTAATACAACGACCGTAGTAATTGTGCCCACTAAGGATAAAATTGGTGAAATCTCACTTAAAATTGAATTGGCGACTCTCAATCGTTGCTCAATATAAATTACATCATTGGTTTGAATGATTAAATCTGCATTTTTAAGTCCTTCCATGGTCGACAAATCGACTTCGATAATTTCAGGATCTTTTAAATCTCCACGTAAAACCTTAATATTATGAGCCTTCAAATCTCTGCCAATTCCTCCGGATTTCGCAATTACTTCTAATAGGGTTGTGGGTCCTGGATTTAAGGAAATAACCGCTGCAGCGCTACCGGAAAAAACAAATGCTCTTCTATTCTTCACTTGCAAAACAGCAAAAGGTTCATTAAAGATGGATGCACATT
>JADHRO010000079.1 GCA_016777395.1 Chitinophagales bacterium
AAACTCAAAATCGCTTTGCAGCTCAAAGATTTTGACATATTGGATTTATTCAATTCAGTTGACTTACGTATAAGCAAGCATGAGTTAAGCGCATTTTTTAGAAATCCTAAGCAAAGTCAATATAGAGAATGTCAAGATCAATTCCTTCGGAATTTCTTATATGGCTTAAAGAAGAAACATCGGCCAGAAAACTAAATCAGTCCACTAGCCTTAATTTCAGTTACTCCTTTATTTCGATCCATCCAGCTCCATGGTATGAATGGTATTCGCCGTTATACATTGCATCTGCTCCCACAGGCCCCATCTTATACTTACCAGGAGAGACTGCGCGAACTACGTAGTAATAATCTTGTGTTTTACCATTACTAACATACACATCATCAAAGAAGTTAATTCGATCATCTCTGATGTCCATATAATCTGGATAAGATTTATTCTTAATCCATTGTACTCCAGGAACATCGTCAATACGCGGATTTTCAATTTCAAAGCCTGCGGGTAACATATCCGTAATCACCACATTCTCTACTCTACTATAATCAGCCGTAATGCTCAGTTTAATGACAATTAAATCATTCTGCTCAAATGAATTTCCTCTTATAAGGTTTCCATATCTATCATAAAAAGTTTTTCTCACCTTCAAGTGATTATCTTCTTCTGTGTATGAGCCATCCTTGGTAATACCTTCTGCTTCAAAATAGTAAAACACGTTTCCTTTACCTTCAGCAACTAGCTCTATCTTTTTATCTGCTAAGTCAGCACTTCCTAGCTCTAAAACACCAGATGTATAGTTGCCAATAACTTTCCCATCGGCCTTAACACTAGCACTTACATCAGATTCATTCGCCAACTTAGCAATCTTACCTAACGCCAAGAAACTAAAGATTCTATCTTGAGTGTTCAAATAGTACTTTTTGTTGCGTAGATATTCACTGATATGTTTGGCCATTACCCCTACATCTTTATGATTAGGATCCACAGTTAACAAAGCATTCAGAGCTATCGCTTCATCCCGAACTGGAGAATAAAAAGATCCACCAAACTGCCTATTCGCATCTTCATTTTCAAAAGAATTAGGTAATAAGCTTTTTCCCTTTTCTTTATCCCCGGCTAACACATAAGCTGCGGCCAATAAGTATTGACCATCCATGGATAATAAGGAGGTATTCGTCTTATAGTAATTCATTAAACTAACATCTGCCTTGTCCGCAAGTGCCAATACATACAAGCTATAAGGAACCTCTTTAGGTGCGATTTTTTTACTTAAGCTTCGCTTGTAATAATAGTCGATGGTCTTCTTACTTTTCAATTTATTCTTTAAATATCCAAGCATGGTATTTAAGAATTCCTCGTCCACATTAAACCCTGCTTCTTTGGCTTCAACAAGGAAATGAGCGGTATAGGCAGTCACCCACCAATTCTCGCAATCCCCGCAAGCATCCCACATTGTTACGGCCCCATTGTACAACTGACGCATTTTCAGCTTATTCATAGCCGCCGCTATATTCTGAACGATATTCTCACTCTGATCATCTTTATTATATAAAGCGCTCACCAAATCCTTATAATACAATTGAGGGAATACAGCAGAGACTGTTTGCTCACTGCAGCCATAAGGATAACGAACGAGATAGTCTAAATCATCAGCAAATTCAACCATAGGATTTTTACTTATCAGCAATTTATAGTCTGCTGTTTCCTTTAAGAACTTACCATGACCTCCATTCAACTTGACCGAGTTACCTGCACTTAAACTACCCGATTCCGTTTGTTTTATTAATGGGCTTGAAGGTCTAACCGCAATAGCAGTTTCTTCAGTAAAAGTTTCACCAAAAGCCGTGCAGCTTACCGAGATCATACCATTCCCTAATGCTTGTTCAGCATAAACCTTATACACAATTCGATTCTCCGCCTTGCCGCCTATGGAAACGTTTTCTTTAGAACTACCAACAACCTTAAGAGGACCAGAAACACTTATGCTTGATTTAGCGCTTGCTGAATTCTTAGTAGTATTTGTTAATGTACTGGCTATATATGCCGTATCTCCAGGACTCAAAAAACGTGGGATAGAAGAACTTATCACTATAGGGTCGGCTACGATAATCTGTTTGTCTACCGATCCAAATGCCTTGCCTTTATGACCAACAGCCATTACTCTAAGACTCCCAGAAAATTGAGGAATATCAATATCAAAGCTAGCTTCTCCAAAAGCATTGGTCTTTATCAATCCACTCCAGTAGCTCACTAACTTGACCCGCTTATTCTGAAAGGGATTCACTCGCTTACTCATATCAAAACCGTCATCACCCCCACTCGAGTTCGAAGAGCTTATTTCCGGTAAAAGAAATGGATAGATATCGGCTGAACTTACTTGAAGCGCTCTTCGCTGATAGAAATAATCATAGGGCTTAGGAGTATTAAAACCTCCAACCTGCAAAATCCCTTCATCCACCACCGCAATACTAACCATGGCATTCGGGGCTCCTTTTACCGTAATTTTTTGAGAGATATTTGAACGAGATTCATCAGCCGATTCTATTGACATTTTAGTATGTCGACGTTCATCTTCAACTTTTATAGATTGAAAACCATGCGCAACAGTTAAAGGGAACTCCGTTGCTTCATGCGGCTTAAACAAAGTAGCCGTAACATATACATTAGGTAAGAAAGCTTCTTCCATATTAATGCTGATCTCAGCCGAACGCTTATCTGTATTTACATAGAAGTGTTGCAACACATCCTTACCCTCAACAGTAACCAACATCTTCCCTTGGAATGGCGTCTTAAACAAGACCTTTGCCTTATCACCTACATGATAACTCTCCTTGTCCATTTCAATATCAATTCGACCTTCATTATCCACTTCAAAAGAAGATAAATATGTTCTTCCATAACCGTAAGCATAGAAATATTGACTTACATATTTTCCATTCACATCAGGATTGTACACTCGAATTTCATACTCCCCCGAAATAGTAGGGGTGTAATTGAAAATAGCCTCGCCATTTAAGCTAATTGTCTTATCAATTAGCTTCTTTTCTACTTTGTTAGATTCGTATCTAAAATACGATCCAGATTTATTTAATACCGTTTGATATTCATGCTTAATTACCTGAATTTTTGCATCAACTCCACTCTTCGCTTTCCCCTCTTTATCGACTACGACTAAGGGAACTTTCATAGCGGTATTTGTAGCTATATAATAATTAAAATCGCCTATTCCATAAAACAAATCCTGTGTGTAAATATCCAGTGTGTTTTTTCTATTTACCGGCCTTCCCGTTTCATCAAAAACAGTGGTCAAAATAGAGGCTTGAATGACGCCCATATTTCTAAAATATTCATGCATAGTTATAGATTCAACTACCTCTCCATTATCAGCTGTTTTCCCCTCCCAATAATCCACATCAAAATAGCTATCTGTATTCCTAATATTGAAAGAATAATCATTAAATTCTTTTGGACTAAAATATTTTCTACGATACGAGACTTCAACTTGATAATCTCGATTACTCGCTGGTGGTCCAAACAAATTTTGAGCTTGAATTTTTAAAATAGATTCGTTATTTTTTACTGTCAACTCTTTGCTAGACAATGAGGTCTTCACTTTAATTCTATCCGGCATAAACTCCTCAACCATCACATTCTTAGAAGCCAACAACACGTCGTTTGAAGTGTACAAATAAATTGAGTACAAACCAGTAACTGCATCTGCAGCAACCGTGAAATTAGATGCTAAAGAGCCTTCATCATTTAAGCTCTTTTTAATCGTTTTCAAGCGCTTGCCCATTGGATTCAAAATCTCTATTCGAATAGGCAATGTGCCTGGTGAAACCCAAGACTGATTTCTTATTATAGACGCAAAATTGATGATTTCACCAGGTCGATAAATATTTCTTTCTAGGTAAATGAATGTTTGCAAACCATTTGGCAAATCTCTATATCCACCAACATCAAAACGAGATGTTTCTACTCGCCCATCATGCATGTTTAGTATAGAAAAATCGCCATTTTTTGAAGCGGTGATTAGAGCGGGTTCAAACCCTGAAAAATTTGAATTTTTGAGACTTAAATTTACGCTTCCATCAGAGGATGACAGCCCTTCAGCAACTAGCTGATTATTTCTACCAAAAACTTTAACATCTACCCCGCTCAGCGACTCCGTAGTTTTTAAAGAATTCACAAAAACACTAATTTTATTTTGACCTTTCTTAGCAATAATCCCAAGGTCACTTTTACTTATATATTTCGCATCATTTAACCAATAATCTTCCGTCGATTGTACCTTAACAAAATAGATTCCATTATACGCATTCAACTCATCTTTAAAATCCAAATTTAATAGGCTTGAACTTCCAACTTTACTTAGTTTTTCCGTCTTAAATTTTTTCTCCCATAACAAATCTTGTTCTTGTAATTCTCCGTAATAATAATCGTTGTAATAGTAGTCATCATAATAATAGTTATTACCCAAATCTGAGCTTAAAATATTATTTTCATAAAGCTTATACAGACTCACCTTAACTTCCTCTATATTGACAATTCTAATAGCCACATTCTGATTGCCGGCGGCAGACAAATACATCCCTTTGGAATTTTCAAACTCAATAGATGGCTCCAACTCTCCGAAGCTTACCTCAGTTAGATAATCAGCTTTCAAAGTACCTCCAACCATACCGTTCAATCCTTGCTTAACTTTGACTGAATATCTAGTTTTAACATCAAAACCTGAACTTCTTATAATCAACTTATTACCCTCTACGTTCACAGTGAATTTAACTGAAGGACTTAATTCAATAAAATCCTTCACTTTCTCTTTCTGTATGCCTTGAGAGGTGTGTAATATCACATCACCATTAACACCGTCATGCTCCGTTTCTGTTTCAGTTATCTCAATTTTAAATGGAGACTTTAGTACGAGTAATTCTTCAAAATCCTCCTCTATACCTATAGAACCACCTATAGGTTTTAAGCCTTTTTTCAATCGCAGCTTAAACTCTTGATCTTCATCTACTAGTTCCAAATTACTAAGGTCAAAGCTTGCAAAATAGCTTTCACCATCTTCTAAAAGACTCAAGTTTACTTGCTCATCATTATTGCTCAACTCTATTAACTTAGCCACTTCTTTAGGAAGAATATTATAATTAAACCGCGTCTGCATTAGCGCTGATGTGCTTCCATTATCATCTAAGTACCAAAATAAATTGGATGATTCTATCCGAAGATTTGGGGTATGGAACTCCATATCGTCGATATCCATACTTTTAAAGGTGCTATTTACATCCAACAATTTATTGGTGAAACTTGCCGTATAGTTTGTAGCCGGAAGTAGAGGTTCATTCGGTGAAAAACTTAACTCGTTTGCACCAACCCACCGATATTGACCTTCTATAGCTGGGCTAAATTTCAAATATTTCGCATCATCCCAGCTAAACTGAACAGAATCTGGAGCGATGACTTGATTAAAGGTGAAAAGAAAATTGCCATGAGTAGCTACTTCTCCTTCTATATTGGAGAAAGAAAGTGTAATTTGATTTTTATTTTTGCTACAAGAGGCTAAAATAAATAGGCCTAGATAAAATAAAAGGTGGATTCTTTTCATTAAAGTTGATATTTAGGGTGTATTAGTAAAGTTAAGTAAAATAGTATATAATCTTGCTGAAGGATAAGACGATAAAATTAAGGGGTTGGGCAAGTAAATTGGTTTGGTTAATACCCTTATCATTTTTAGGGTTCTTCCTATTGCACCTACTCTTTCCAATTTCAACCGAAATAGACTATTCTCAAGTAGTAACCGATAGAAATGGTAAAATATTGCATAGTTTTTTAAGTAAAGATGAAAAGTGGAGGATTTACACAGAATTAGATGAAATTTCTGAAGAACTAAAGACAGCTATTGTTTATAAAGAAGATAAATACTTCAACTATCACTATGGGGTTAATCCGTTCGCCATGGGTCGAGCACTCTTTAATAATTTACTTATGCAGAAGCGAACATCTGGAGCGTCCACCATTACCATGCAAGTTGTCCGCTTATTGGAACCTCGACCAAGGACATATAGCAGCAAGATTATTGAGATCTTTCGTGCCACGCAACTAGAATGGAAATTGAGCAAAGATGAAATTTTTCAGCTCTACTTAAACCTAGTTCCTTATGGGGGCAATATAGAAGGCGTAAAAGCGGCATCCGTGCTATACTTCAACAAGCAGCCCAACAATTTAAGTATTGCAGAAATAACGACTTTAAGTATTATTCCTAATCGCCCATCTACCTTAAGAATTGGAAAGAATAATGATTTAATAATTGTGGGACGAAACAAGTGGCTGCAACGATTTGAAGATAATCAAGTCTTTAGTGAAGAAAAAATTCAAGATGCTTTAGCCGAGCCCTTAGACGCGGAGCGACAATCATCTCCAAAGCAAGCTCATCATTTGAGTTATAGAATGAAGTACACCTACCCAAATACACCAATTATAGCTACGACTTTAGACCTTGAAAGACAGCTAAACTGCGAGCATGTGGTGAGCAGCTATATGAAAACTAAAATGGGCTTCAACGTTCATAATGCCTCAGTAATAGTAATTGACAATGCTACAAGTGAAGTACTGGCCTATGTGGGGTCAGCAGATTTTTACGGCACTAAAGATGCTGGTCAAGTAGATGGAATTAGAGCGGTTCGGCAACCAGGCAGCACGCTAAAACCACTAGTATACGCACTTGCTTTTGATCAAGGCGTTCTAACACCCAAAATCACCCTTACCGATGTACCTGTTAACTACGATGGTTATAGCCCAGTTAATTTCAATCAACAATACAAGGGATATGTGAGTGTAGAAACTGCCTTATCGCAAAGTTTAAACATTCCAGCTGTTAAAGCACTAAATCTTATAGGCGTAGAAACTGCCAGTGATGCACTAGTCGATTGTGATTTTAAAACAATAAAGAAGCAACAGAAAATACTCGGCTTGTCTCTTGTTTTAGGAGGTTGTGGGGTGAGTTTAGAGGAGATGGCTGGATTATATGCCATGTTTGCCAATAAAGGGGTCTATAAGCCCCTGAGATACACTCTCAAAGACTTAAATGAGGAGAGCGAAGCCATTGTTACCGAAGAGTCTGCATTTATGATTAGTGAAATTTTGACCAATCTAGAAAGACCCGACTTACCGAATTCTTGGCAAAACACAAAAAGCCTTCCTTTAATCGCCTGGAAAACAGGCACCTCCTATGGTAGAAAGGATGCATGGAGCATTGGATACAACGATAGGTTTACCATTGGAGTGTGGGTAGGTAATTTTTCAGGTGAAGGAGTTCCCGAGTTAACCGGAGCAAATTTCGCAAGCCCGCTCCTCTTTAAAATATTCAAGGCGCTAGATTCTAATCCTTCAAAGAATTGGTTAAAAGCACCGAGTGAATTACCCTTTCGATTAGTTTGTTCTGAAACTGGATTAATCCCTAATGACTTTTGCGAGCATAAAGTTTTCGATTATTTCTTGCCGACTATTTCTTCTAATACCAGTTGTCAGCATTTAAAAAAGTATTACATCAGTGAAAGCGAAGAATTTTCATACTGCATGAACTGTATTCCAGAAGCGGGATATGTTGAACGATGGTATCCTTACCATCCCGTAGAGATGTTAGCTTATTATCGCGACAATCACATTAGCTATACGCCTATCCCTAAGCACAATCCGGATTGCGAGCATTGGGATAGTTTTGATCCTCCTAAAATCGCCACTCCAACAGATGGGAGCACTTACTACATCATGAAAGACCAACCCGAAGCTCTTGTTTTAAGCAGTTATTCTGCTCGTGACGTTAATCAGGTTTTTTGGTTTATTAATAATCAAGTGTATGCCACTGCCAACAAAAATGAAAGTGTTTTGTTTTTACCGGAAAAAGAAGGCGTGTATAAAATCTCTTGTTCAGATGATAAGGGAAGGAACTCCAACATTGAAATAAGCATTGTTTTTATCTAAAAAAATGTATACCTAATATTAATTTCATTGTCAACAAAAAAGGAACACACCTGGAAGAAATTTGGTGGCTCGAATTAATCGGATATATTTTAATTCTTAATGGTGCCTGGCGCTCAATATGTCGTTTCCCTATGATCGTTGGCTTGTTTGGAGCGAACAAATTGGGCACCGCAAAAGGTGATCAAGTTGAAGAGAATGAAAAAAACATGTCAGAAATGAAAAAGGGAATTCCTTGGGCCATTGGAATGCTAGTTGTTGGACTAGTTGTAGTGTACTTATTCTAAGTTATTATTCCCCCGTATAGAAGTCAATCAGATCAGCAAAATAAGTATTGTTCCAGCCTTCAACCATAGCATCAAAATCTTCCGCTGGAATATTGGTATGAATTAATTCGGCAGATGTTCCTTTTTTATGCGGGTGCAATTTTATGGTAACCACGGATTGTTGTTCTTGTTCCCCAAAGTACCACTCTTGTTGAATCATTTTATTGGGTTCGAATTTCAAGTTCTTTCCAGATATATTCTCATCCCACATACTAAACTCAGTTCCTTCTTCTTCTCGCATACTTGCATCAAAACCGGTCCATAGCTTTAAAATTAGCTCATTCGTCAAAGCTTTGTATACAATTTCAGGAATCTCTGGAATAATATAATATTGTTTAAAATCTGCCATATCTATTTATTAAGCTGTTTTAATGCATC
>JADHRO010000080.1 GCA_016777395.1 Chitinophagales bacterium
AACTTCTCCTCAAAATAACTTGGAGAAAACGAATGATTAAGTTCTTTTCCGATTAAGCCATATGTTTTGATATCAGATTCCATTTATGCTTTAGGCTGACTAAATCTTTCCATCGCCCATAACATTAGGAAGCCAATAGCCATCATAGTAATAGCGCCTATGAGATAATTATCTGTAGCTTCATAACCAACAATGTTTGCTCCCTCACGTATAAATGCATCGTGATGGGCAGGTAACACACTCTTCTCGGTTAGAACAACTACTTTTTCATCAATTTTACCTAAATTTTTCACATAAATACTCTCGATATGTTTCCATGGCCAAACTTTATTAAGAGACCCTAGCAGAAAGCCAGTAAGTAAAGCTAAAGTTGGAAATTTATACTTTTTGAATGTCCAAGATAGTAGCCGAGAAAAGCTTAATAAACCAGTCAAGCATCCTAAGGCAAAGACAGCTACGACCAATAATGAATCGGTATTAAAATCGCTTAATAATGTTTTCACATTATCAGTTACAATATATTGGTACATACCCAATAAAAGAAGTAAAAAACTACCGGACACTCCTGGCAGCATTAAAGCACAAATAGCAATAAACCCGGAAAGAAAGACGAACCATAATTCTTGAGGACCCTCACTAGGCGCAGCAATGGTAATAAAGTAGGATACTGCAGCACTAATAATCAATAGTACGACCTCAATCACTCGCCATTTATTGATTTGTTTACCTACATATAATACTGAGGCTATAATTAGACCAAAGAAAAAAGACCAAACTAGAATAGGATAAGCACTTAACAGCTTTGCAATGGTAAAAACCCCTGCAATCAATCCTAGCGCCATACCCCCCAAAAGAAAAAGAATGAAATTGCCATTAATTGAAGCCCAAAAATCTGTAAAGCCTTTATCTTTTATTATTAAAAGTTTTGCAGGAGTAAGTTCTTTTATGGTGTGGAGTAGTTCTTCATATATTCCAGTAATAAAGGCAATAGTCCCACCCGAAACTCCCGGAACCACTTCAGCCATCCCCATAGCCATCCCCTTAAAAGCTAAAAACATATATTTTTTCATGCTTCAAAGATAATTTAAAATGTAGTTTAAAGATAACTTTCGATCAATGCCATAACCGCATGATCATCTGCCATTTCTGGCAATAACTCAAAAATTTGAGTGTGGGCCTGTGCATTTTTCTCCAAGCCCAAGAGGAGGCAATCAAACATTTCGCTCTTCTTGCCTAGTTCATATAGAAAAGCAGTTTTAATATAAATTAAATCCGCATGATCATCAAAAATAGGAATGCATGCATCAATCGTTTCAATAGCGTCGCCTACCCTACCTTGTTCGTATAATATACTAACAATATTTAGATAAATACGTTTATCACCTTCGTTGATATCAAGCATCTTATGGTAACACTCCAAAGCCAAATCCTGCTTGTCATTTAAAAAGTATGCTGCAGCTAAACTATTGAGATATTCAAAGTTTCGATTATCCACCTTTACGGCTCTTTCCAATGGAGAGATAGCATTCTTCGGTAAATTACTTTCCAGATAGTTCAAACCAAGTTTATGAAATGCCTTGGCATAATAAGGATCAATATTGATACTTTTTTTAAGATATTCTCTAGCCTTGACATATTTATTGTTTTTCTGATAAGCTTTAGCAATTTGATAAAAAATCTCTTTTTTAGCACTTCCTTTTTCTATAGCTTCTAAATAAAACTCGATTGCTTTATCGTATTTCTGTTGTTTGTATAAAACATCCCCAGCGTCTAAATATGCTAAGTCATAATTGCCATCTATTGCTAATACAAACTCGAAGGCTTCCAGGGCTTTACTTGGCTGATTCAATCCATTGTAAGCATGCGCTAGATTATACCACGCAGTTGCATTATAAGGGTGCTTATCCACTAAATTTGAATGAAAGACTACGCTTTCTGTATACTTTTCAGTCAATTCCGTGCTAAACCACAAACGATTGAGGGCTTCTTCATTAAAAGGATCCAAGGCTAAGCATTGTTGTAATTGATCTATCACTTCGTAATATTTCTCCCACTCCTCATAAACATCGGCTAGCTCAAGGTATAGGTCAATTTTGTCTTTCTCATCCGCTTGCTCCAATGCCTGATTTACCAATTTGACCGCCTTGGCGTATTCTCCCTTCAAGGTGTAGGCATCTGCCTTAAGCAGGAAAATACTGGTTTCTTTTGGGGAAAAAGTACCAGCCAAATCAAGGTTAGTTAAAGCCTCATCAAGCCGATTCATCTCTAAAAATATTTCTGCCTTTTTTTGATAAAAAGTGGCTGAAAATTGAAATAAATCTAAACCCAGATCCACAGCTTTTAGCGCATGCTTCGACTTATCATGTTCCAGATAATAGTCAATAATTAATTCCAATTCAGATTCATCGAAATAACTACTTTCATTACTAATTACAGCATTTTCAAACCTACGGACTAATTCATTATTATTTTGAAGGTTGTCATCAAATTCTTTATCGTACATTCAATCTATTCTTTATATCCTTTAAGGTAAAGATTTTTTGACAAAAATCACTACACTTAATTTTACTTTTTATCTTTACTCTGTTGAAAAACTATACTACATATACCTTAAAAACGCTTCTTCCTGCATTTCTGTTGTGTACAACTTTACAGCTTGGATTCTGTCAGTCAAACAGCGTTGACGGTAAATTAGTTTCAGACAGTACGACGATAAGTCTAAATTCCTATCAAACTGTCAATAGAAGCTTTGAAAAGATGAAGATCCCTTTATTAAAACAGGGAAATGAGAAAAGACTCTGGCTTCTTCCAGCTCTTGCATGGAATAACTATGATAAAACTCAACTTGGCTTAATCATTGGTCTAGAAAAAAAAAATAAATACGCCTTTCTTGCGATTCCTATGTACGGACTTGGAAGTAAAAACCTTTCGGGGTTAATCCATGGTAAATATCAATTTACTTCACCAAAAATAAAAGTTTGGGAGCTTAGCTTAAATGCAAAAAGATTTTCATATTTATTGTTTCCGGAGGATTTATCTTATAATCGTATACAAGGGAAAATTCGTTTTGTCCCAGAGCTATCTATTCAGGGTGAACTTGATTTTACTATTACCAGCCATTATATTTGGCAAGAATATATCCTTAACGGTCGACAAACCCAAGCTTTTAACATCCATGAGCTCAGGGCTTCTTATGCAATCGAGAAAGAAACCTATGGCTTTAAAACTACCTTAGCTGCTGAATTCAATAATACCTATGGCCAAATCAATTGGACGAATAATTTAAAATTTCATTACTTACAACAGGCAGAAAATGGTTTGTACATCCGTTCATTTGTTGGTAGTTTTTTGTATAATATCCGAGCAAATTCATTGATTGATCCGCCATTACCCATTTTTCAATTGGGAGGAATGAGCAATTCAGGAATTTATTGGTTGCAAAAAGACTATACTTTTGATGATTTTTACTTGGATCGAAATGCACAGGACAATTTTCTTCAGCGTCAAGTAGCGAATTCAGCTGGAGGATTTAAATCGGTTATGAGTATCGGGAATTCCCAGCTTGTGATGGCTAGCCTAAATGTAAGAAGTGATCTGTTAATACCTGCTCGCATCAAGCGATGGTTCAATCTTCAAGCCTTTGTAAACGCTGCAATATCCATTAATAAGGGGCTAAAAACTTCCCTGTTTGCTGAAGGGGGGATCTCCATGTTATTCCTAGATGAATGTATCGGATTTCATCTACCATTTGCCACCACATCCAATATTCAGCTTAATCAGCAAACAGCGTATGGCATAGAACGAAGCGATTGGACTAAGCGAATTAGTTTTAGTATTGATTTTATAAAGTTGAAGAAGAAAATTTCAGAGTGATTCGATCATAAAAAAAGGGTTCTCTTAGAGGACCCTTTTTTTATGAAATATAACTTGCTTTATAGCTTGAAAGCTTGTTTTACATTATCGATAAAATCCAGCTTTTCCCAAGTAAACAATTCAACATCCATATTTACTTTTTTACCATCTGGAGATTCAAAGGTTTTATTTACTACTTCATAATCTCTTCCCATATGGCCATATGCAGCAGTCTCGCTATACATTGGATTTCTTAATTTAAGCCTCGTTTCAATGGCATAAGGTGTCATATCAAATATGGTTTCCACCTGTTTACCTATCTCTCCATCAGTCATATCTACTTTAGCCGTTCCGTATGTTTCTACATTAATTGATGTTGGCTTAGCCACTCCAATTGCATAGCTGACTTGAACTAGAACCTCATCGCATAATCCCGCAGCTACCAAATTCTTTGCTATATGCCGTGTAGCATAGGCAGCACTTCTATCTACTTTACTCGGATCTTTACCACTAAAAGCTCCCCCACCATGAGCGCCTTTACCGCCATAGGTATCTACGATAATCTTTCTTCCTGTAAGCCCAGTATCCCCGTGAGGCCCACCGATTACGAATACTCCAGTTGGATTAATATGATAAGTAATATCATCATTAAACAAATGCGCGTGCTTAGGGAACTTAGCTTTTACTCTTGGAATTAAAATACCAACTAAATCACTTTTTATTTTTGCAAGCATTTCGTTATTAGCTGTTTGGTTATCTTCAGTGCTGGAAGATTTTGGCTTTACAAAATCATCGTGTTGAGTTGAGATAACGATGGCATCAATTCGAACGGGTGTATTATCATCATTATACTCTAATGTCACCTGACTCTTTGCATCTGGACGCAAATAAGTCACTTCACTATTCTCTCTTCTTATCGCCGCTAACTCTATCAGTATCTTATGCGATAGATCCAATGCTAAAGGCATGTAGTTGTCTGTTTCATTTGTAGCATATCCAAACATCATTCCTTGATCACCTGCACCTTGTTCTTCAGGGTTTGCTCGATCTACTCCTTGATTAATATCAGGACTTTGTTCGTGAATAGCACTTAAAACACCGCAGCTTTTAGACTCGAACATATACTCACTTTTAGTGTAGCCAATTTTCTCAATCACCTTTCTAGCAATATCTTGAACATCTAGGTAGGCAGTAGACTTAACCTCTCCTGCTAAAATAACTTGACCCGTTGTTACCAATGTTTCACATGCAACTTTAGAACTTTTATCAAATGCTAAGAAATTGTCAATCAGCGCATCAGAAATTTGATCAGCGACCTTATCCGGATGTCCCTCTGAGACAGATTCTGATGTAAACAAATATGACATAAATTTTATTTTTTTTATTATTAAAATAGGATACTACAAATGTATTACAATGTTTATTTAATTTCAGTTTTAAAGCATTTTTTTTCTTCAATAAATCCTTCAAATACATCACCAATATTCATTTTACCGACTCCAGCAGGCGTACCAGTAAAAATCAAATCACCAATTTGTAATTTGAAGAATTGAGAGATGTATTCAATCAAAACATCTATTGAAAAAATCATGTCTTTACATTTCCCCAGCTGCACAAGCTCTCCATTCTTAACAATAGTAAAAGAATGCATATCCAAAGTATCTTTAATTGGAAAGAATTCGCCTACTACAGCACTTCCATCAAATCCTTTCGCGATCTCCCAAGGATGTCCCTTAGCTTTTAATTCGGCCTGCAAGTCCCTTGCGGTTAAATCCATTCCTACGGTTATTAAATCGTAATAATTTCGGGCAAATTTGGATTGAATATGCTTTCCATTTTTGCAAATTTTCACTACAATTTCGCCTTCATAATGCACATTATCTGAAAAATCAGGAAGATAAAAAGGCTTGTTCCCATTGAGAATTGCCGTAGGGGGTTTCATGAAAACTATGGGTTTCGTAGGCACTTCATTTTTTAGTTCTTTCGCATGCGCTGCGTAATTTCTTCCAATACAAAATATCTTCATAATTAAGATTTTACAATAATTTCGGCAGCTCGATCTGACGCTCCTTTAGCCCCTAAATTTGCAATCAAAGTCTCAAAATTTGATTTCATTTCACAACTAGCCTCTTCACTTAGAATAATTTTCAACTCCTTTTCAAGTGTTTCTGCGTTTAAATCTTCTTGAATAAGTTCAGGAACAATCTTCCGTCCAGCAATCAAATTAACCAAAGCAATATAGGGTACTTTAATCAGGAGTTTGCCAATATGATAAGAGAAAAAATTACCCTTATACCCGACTATCATAGGGACTTTAAATAAAGCACATTCCAATGTTGCTGTTCCACTTGCCACAAGTGCTGCTTGGCTTTGGCTTAATAAAGTATACGTTTCATTTTTTACCAATCGAACATTCATATCGCCAATAATCTCGTGATAAACTTTACTATCAATATGTGGCAAGCCTGCAAGAACAAATTGATACGCCGGAAACTGCTGTACCACATTCAGAAAAATTGGTAGAATCTTTTTAATCTCTTGTACTCTACTACCCGGCAATAAGGCTATAACCGGCAATTTCTCGACTCTTTCTGCTTTATATTCTTGCTTACTTAACTCATCCAATAATGGATGTCCTACGAATTCAACAGGATACTTCCATTTAGCATAAAACTTCTTTTCAAATGGAAGTATAACCAACATTTTATCTATGTATTTCTTAATCTTCTTGACTCTATTCTCTTTCCAAGCCCATACTTGCGGAGAAATGTAATAAATGGTTTTATACCCTGCCAATTTTGCAAATTTTGCAATTCGCATATTGAAGCCTGGATAGTCAATAAAAATGACCACATCTGGTTTATAGCTTACAATATCTTTTTTACATTTCTTAATAAACCCAAAGATTTGTGGCAGGTGCTGAAGGACTTCGACAAATCCCATAAAAGCAGTATTTTTATAGTGTTCGACTTGTTCACTATTGGGAATAGCCTTCATTTTATCACCTCCCCAAAATCTAAATACAGCGCTAACATCTCTTTTGGCAATGGCCTGCATAAGATTGGCGCCGTGCAAGTCTCCGCTTGCCTCACCCGCTATGAGGTAGTATTTCATTAGTGTCCAAAAAATTTCAGATAGATAATATACATAGCAATAAAGATAGTCCCGAATATTATACCTCTTTGCAAATAGGTCTTTTTAAAATAATTAAGTAAGAAAAACCACGCTAAATTGGTAAGCGCTCCATACTGCAGTAAAGGAACCAATAAGGCTTTACTAATTTTTAGCATATCTACACTGATGTAATTATACTTAAACTTATAGATGAGATAAGCTGTAATAGCAGGAGATAATAATCCTACAATAGCTCCTAATAGTATTTGCAGATACATCTTGTTTTTCATAAATCCCAGTTTTGATTAATGAAAGCAATACCTTGATGAGCAGTTAGGTCATATTGAACGGGAACAACCGAAACATATTTATGCGCTAGTGCCCACTCATCCGTATCTTCTCCTTTATCGTTATTTACGAACTTACCTGTCAGCCAAAAATACTCTCGGCCATAAGGGTCCTTTCTGGCATCAAACTCCTCCTCCCATTTTGCCATAGCTTGTCTACAAATTTTTATTCCTTCTAGCTCTTCAAGCTTAACTTTTGGAACGTTTACATTAAGTAAGGTATTGTCTTCCAATCCATACTTAAGTACTTGAGTGATTACTTTTTCCGCCGCATATCGAGCTACACTAAAATCAGCATCATGGGCAAAATCGCATAGTGAAAACCCAATAGAAGGTATCCCCTCTAGTGCTGCCTCAACTGCCGCCGACATAGTTCCTGAATAAATCACATTGATGGAAGAGTTGCTCCCATGATTAATGCCCGAAATACATAAATCTGGCTTTCTATCCAAGACTTTATCCACCGCAATCTTAACGCAATCTACCGGCGTACCGCTACACTCATAAGATCGGATCCCTTCAAATATATCCGAAGGATGCAAACGAAGCGGTTTTGTTAGCGTAATCGCATGTCCCATACCACTTTGTGGGCTATCGGGCGCAACAACTACAACCTCGCCAAACTTTCTAGCTACCGAAACTAAGCTCTTAATTCCTGAAGCTGTAATTCCATCGTCGTTCGTTACTAAAATTAATGGTTTATTCATCCTACAAAAGTAAGGGTTTATTTTACTTCAATAAGGCTGAAAACAAAAAAGCTCCATATCAACAAATGAATGGAGCTTTAGAACCTTAGTTTTAATCTACCTGATTAGCGTAATTGTGCCTTTTATTTCTTCAATATTATTTGTGCCCTCTATCTGATACTTCATGTACCAAGTGTATGCTCCAATTTCAGTATTTCCATTTTTATAGATGCCATCCCAACCTTCCAAAGGGTCTGTTGTCATGTAGACTAGCTCTCCAAACCTATTGTAAATTTGAAGCTCATAGAAACTCAAATCACAAGTATATATTGCCCTGAAAATATCATTTACACCACTAGCATCAGGAGTAAACCCGGTAGGAGCGGTTACAACGCAATTTGCTAGACAATCTTCCAGCTGAATATTTATGGTATCGCTTCGAGGACATGCATTGGCATCAGTATAATTAACCGTATAATCTCCAGAACTATTAGGAAGAAAAAACTGGCCAAAATCACCATTACTCCATACTGCAGAACCATCCACATAAGATACAAAAATTGGATCGGTATCATCAAGACAAATAGTTGTATCAGCTAATAAATCAATACCC
>JADHRO010000081.1 GCA_016777395.1 Chitinophagales bacterium
CTTAACTGAGCTTGTTGAAAAAATGAATGAACAAAAAGACTTTTTTTCTAAAGAAGAGATAAATGCCTTGGAAATTGGCATCGACATTTTGAATAATGGATACCATCTTTTTGACAACATGAGTGGGGCAGAAAAAAGAGAAATGATTGTGCTTATTATCAAAGCGGAAAACGATTTTTTAGAGGAACTCGAGAAGAAGTACCACCAAAACTGATAGTTCATTTTGACGCAACGAGAGAAGATGTTTGCACTGGCGAACATTTCAACTGAACAGAACCTTTTCCGAAATGATAAAATTACTGTATTTAACTAAACGTTATAGATAGCACCAATCAGCTCCTGGTAACGCGCTAAAACAACCTTGCGTTTAACTTTCATCGTCGGTGTTAATTCTCCTGTTTCAATAGACCACTCATCGACTAACAATTCGAATTTCTTAACTTTCTCCACCTTACCAAAGCTTTCATTTAAACGCTCTACTTCTTCTTTAAAAAGGGACAAAACCTCAGGTGCTTTTACCATGGATTCTTTAGTAGAACAATCCAATGAATTTTTAGAACACCACTCCGATAAATTCAAGAAAGAAGGAACAATTAAAGCACTCACAAATTTCTCATTCTCCCCGACAACCATTATTTGCTCTACAAAAACTGATTCTTTCATTTTTTCTTCAATCACTTGAGGAGCGACATATTTGCCTCCAGAAGTTTTGAATAAGGCCTTCACTCTATCCGTTATTTTCAGGAATTTTCCATCAACCAACTTCCCTACATCTCCCGTGTGTAACCAACCATCTTTATCAATCGTTTTGGCAGTTTCTTCTGGTTTATTGTAATACCCCATCATTACACTTGGTCCCTTACATAATATCTCTCCATTATCAGCAAACTTCATTTCCACATCCGGCAATACAGGCCCTACAGTTCCAAACTTAAACCCTCCTGGCTCAAACCGGTTAACGGTAATTACCACTGCAGATTCAGTCTGTCCGTATCCTTCTCTTATCGCTATACCGGCAGCACTAAATACCCTAGCTAATCGTTCTTGAAGAGCCGCAGCTCCGGTTACTATCCCAATTACGTTGCCGCCCAATGCTTCCCTCCATTTGCTAAAAATCAATTTATCTGCTATTTTAAATCGTAAGCCTGGCTGATACTCTTCATGATATTCATTGGAAGCTATATCTAAAGCCCAAAAGAATAGTTTTTTCTTCAAGCCAGTAAGCTCCATTCCTTTACTAACGATCTTATCATATACTTTTTCCAACAATCGAGGAACAGTTGAAAAGAAATGAGGTTTTACATCCTTTAAGTCATCAGTAAGTGTCTCGAGACTTGTCGCATAATAGCAACCTGTGCCTGTGGCAAAATAGGTATAGGTCACCACCCGTTCAAAAATATGGCAAAGAGGCAAGAAACTCAAGGCATGGTTATCCTTAGTTAATGGCAACAAGGTTAAAACTGTCTTAATATTACTGACAATATTAAAATGAGAAATCATTACTCCTTTTGGTTTCCCCGTTGTACCAGAGGTATAAATAATTGTAGCCATTTCTTCGGGATGTATCTCATTCGCTCGTTTATGAACTTCCACAATGTCAACATCCTCCCCATCTTTTAGAAAGGTTTCCCAATTGTCACAACCTTCCACTTCATCAAATGAGTAGATCTTTTCTAGAGAAGGTAAGCGATCTTTTATCGCATCTATTTTTTCATAAAGTCCTGCATCCGCTACAAAAACCATTTTTATTTGGGCATCGTCGAAGATATATGCATATTCATCTTTTGAAATCGTGGGATAAATCGGAACATTTACAGCACCCACTTGAAGCATACCATTATCGATAAAGTTCCATTCCGGTCGATTATTCGAAATTAAAGCAACTTTATCCCCCTTCTGAATACCTGCCTTTACAAAGGCCTTACTAACCTTATCAATGATTTCATTGACTTCGGAGGTACTATAATTTCTCCACTTCCCATTAAATTTATAATTCAAACAATCAAATCGAGGATACTTTTGTTCCTGGTACTTTAAAATATCAAATAATCTAGTGTAGTCTTTCATGAGTTTAGTTTGAGTTTTTTTATGGATTATTGTCTAAAGATAACATCTAAAACATTTAAGTACAAATCTTAAATTAAAGATATGTAATCGCTTAAACCTAATCTTTATAAGCCTTAATCAAGTTCTTGAATATGGTGTTCTTCTTTATAGTTTCTGTTCATAATAAAAAATATAAGCGCAGCGATAAACATCAATCCGGTAAAGAACCAATAGTAAGCCGCACCATCTAGCATTAAGGTGCCATCTGGTCTTTTAATAATTAAGTTAACCAAAGCCGTAAATAAATTACCCACGGCAACAGCAATTAACCAAAAACTTAGGACAAGCGATTTAAGCGCTTTAGGAGCTTGCGTATACGAGAATTCCAAAGAAGAAATCGATACAAATATTTCCGCAGCCGTCAATACTACATAAGCCAAAATTTGCCAAGCAATATTCATGGAAACACCATTATCCATTTGAGCTTGAACCCATGCAATCAATGCGAAACTTAGCGCTGCCAAGACCATACCTATAGACATTTTATTGACATAACTTAGCTTTATTACCTTACCTAATTGAGGGTATACATAGTAGGCAAAAACAGGGATAAACATGACAATAAATAATGCATTCATTACCCCCAATTGTGAAGGATAAACCGTAATTGAAGTAAAGCCTAAATTCATTGTTTTTATCATTAAATCCGATTGAGCCTGCAATACCCAAGCGCCAGCAGTTTGATCAAACAATGACCAAAATACAGCAAGGAAAATATAAATAGGAGAAAGTTTTAAGATTAATTGAGCACCCTTTTTACTAAATAACTCCTGTGAATATAAAGACCATCCTGCGGGTGGAATATGAACGAATTTATTCCTTCCCAACCAAAATACAAATGTTGCAATAACCATCAATACTCCAGGCAATCCAAATGCCACTGCACTATTCAAGCCTTTTGAAATCAAGTATTCACTTCGCAGCAATGGCTCTGCACTTAGATAGGCGACCACTGCACCGGCATTGATCGAAAAGTAAAACCAGTTGTACATCTTATCCAATAAATGCGAATTGGATGCATTGAATTGATCACCAACATGTGCAGACACGCAGGGTTTAATTCCTCCAGCGCCTATTGCAATTAAACTGCATCCCATAAAAAACCCATACTGATTTTCAAACAGAGCAAGTATAAAATGACCCATACAATACACGATCGAAAGGCTAATAATTGTCTTATACTTACCGAAGTATACATCAGCAAAAAATGCACCCGCCAAGGACAATCCATACGTGGAGAAAATAAAAATATGCAACCAAAATTTGGCATCTGTTTCATCGAAAACGGCTAGATCCCCTGCAGCATTTGTGATAAATCTGGTAAGAAAAACAACAAATATCGCCTTCATGCCATAGAAACTGTAACGTTCTGCAGCTTCGTTACCAATAATATATGGAATGCCTTTTGGAAATTTAAAATTTTGCGGAGACATGTTTTTGGATTTAAGGCGAAAATTAAAGCCTAAATATATGTATATTTATTTATTAAATCTTTTTTGAAAAATGATTCTTAATCGGCTCCTTTTCTTAATCTTATTCAACTTTATATGGCTTATTTCCTTGGCCATCAATGATGGCTTGCAGTTTACCGAAAACAAGGGGCAATGGCAAGAAGAGATTATATACAATGGCCGATTAAACTTTGGCAATGTGTACCTTGAACGCAATCAATTGACCTTCCGTTTAGTTAACATCCCAGACCAACACAAGCATAAAGGGGATATACATTCGTCCCTTGAAGGACATCAATATTCAATCACCTTTTTAAATGCTAACCCCAACCCCCATTTCACTTATTCTGGTAAGAGTGCACATAGCTATAATTATTTCTTAGGTAACAATCCAGATAAATGGGTGAACCATGTCAAGGCATATTCCTCCATTACCTATCGTAATCTTTATGATGGCGTGAACATGGGGATTTTCGGAGATGGGCAGGATATCAAATATGAATATTATATCAGTCCTAAGCATAGTCCTGATCAAATCAAGGTGGCTTATAAAGGGATAGATGAAATAGAACTGCTTGATGGTAATCTAGTTTACCAAACTTCAGTATGTAACATAACTGAAAAGGCACCATATGCTTATCAAATCATTAATGGTAAAGAACAAGAGGTTCCTTGTCAATACAAGCTTAATGCAAAGAAAAAAGAGCTGTCGTTTGAATTTCCGCAAGGTTATGATTCGAACCTCGAGCTGGTTATTGACCCCAGTATAGTCTTTGCTAGATTAAGTAACTCAACAAGTGATAATTTTGGATTCACCGCTACCTATGATGATAATGGAAGAGCTTATTCTGGTGGAATTGTTTTTGGCGTATCCGGACAATACCAAACTACATTAGGCAGTTTTAGTCAAAGCTTTGTGGGAGGAACGGCCAATTCCGCTGGAAGCGGTCAGTTGGATATTGGTATATCTTGCTACGATGGCACCACCGGAAATCTTATTTACGGCACCTATGTCGGTGGCACTAACAATGAGTTGCCTAACAGTATGATCGTTAATAATGCAGGTGAATTAATCGTACTAGCCACAACAGGATCGGATGATTTTCCGCTTGGATCTAGCCCCTACGACAATAGTTTTGCTGGAGGGCAAGTGGTTGATTTGCAAAACAATGGAATTTACTTTGATGATGGCAGTGATATCGTTTTATTTAAATTAAATGCCACTGGCTCAAGCCTTACCGGAGGGACTTATATGGGCGGTTCGGGAAATGACGGGCTGAATGATGATGCCTTAATACAGCTTAGTTATGATGGTTCAGATCTTCACTTTAATTATGGGGACGCCTTTAGAGGAGAGGTTATTGTAGATAATCAAGATAATATTTATGTCGCTTCTTCTACCAACTCTGTAGATTTTGAAAGTTTAGGTACAGTGTCTAGTCTTCAAGGAGAGCAAGATGCAATAATTTTTAAATTAGATTCAAACCTTAATACCTTGTTATTTTCTAGGTATCTGGGCGGAGCTGATGATGATGCAGGATATTCAATGAAAACCGACAATAACAATAATTTGTTTGTTAACGGAGGAACAAAGAGTTCTAACTTCCCGACGGTTGGCATTCCGCTTCATCCGAATTATCGTGGAGGCGATTGTGATGGATATATAGCCAAATTAAATGCGGCAAACGGAAGCTTAATTGCCTCAACATTTCTTGGAACGGCAGCCTACGACCAGGTCTATTTTGTAGATCTTGATGAGGACGGTAATGTTTATGTTGTAGGGCAAACCTTGGGTACATATCCCGTTGAAAATTCTGGGTTTAATTTCCCCTTAGGAAAACAGTTTATTCATAAATTAGATAACAACCTAAGTAATACCATATACAGCACCCCATTTGGAACAGGCAGCACAGTTGTAGATATCTCTCCTACAGCCTTACTCGTTGATGATTGTGAAAGAGTATATGTCTCAGGCTGGGGTGGCAATACGAATCAAAACAGAAATATTAGTCTAAGCAATCCCAATATCAGCGGACTACCTGTCACTGCAGATGCTTTTCAATCGGGTACTTCAGGTGGTGGTGATTTCTACTTTTTTGTGCTGGAAAAGAACGCTTCAGGACAGTTGTTTGGGTCATATTTTGGCGGAACAGCTGCAGAACATGTCGATGGCGGTACTAGTCGCTTCGATCAACGCGGAATTGTTTATCAAGCTATCTGTGCCTCATGTGGAGGTGGAAGCTTCCCTTCTTCCAGTGGATTTAATACAAGCTCCGCGTCTAATAATTGTAATGTGGGTCTTGTTAAATTGGATATTGGTCTTGCTATTACGAATGTTGAATTGGATGCATTTCCCTCCGCAACTGGCTGCGTTCCTCTGACTGTAAGCTTCCAAAGTGTATTGGAAGATGTCAGCCAATTTCAATGGTATTTTGGCGATGGGGACTCTTCAAACTTAGCCAATCCATCGCATACCTATATTGACACAGGAATATTTGAAGTCATGCTAATCGGTATTGATCCGAATTCTTGCAATGAGAGAGACACCGCATTTCTAAACGTGATTGTTGGAAATGATACAATAATAGCTAGCCAAATAGATACGCTATACACCGAGTGCGATAGCTTGGGTGTATTTGTGGGGGCCATAGATATAACTTCAAGCACTTACGACTGGTTTATGGGAGATGGAACGGAATTTTTGAATGCAGGCAATGAAGTATCACATATCTATTCGGACTTTGGAGAATACACTATAATCCTCCATGTCACCGATACGACTAAATGTGAAACTGAAGCTTGGGATACCACCATAGTCAGTTACGCTCCAAACATTGATGCAGAAATTGGAACTAATTCGGGTTGTATTAATACTCCGTTTCAATTTACAAACTTTAGCAATCCATCCGCAGAAACTTTTATTTGGGATTTTGGTAATGGACAAACTTCCAATGAATTTGAGCCATCGATTAGTTATGCTGCAGGGGGAGATTATATCGTAATATTGACAGTTATCGATTCTGCCACCTGCATACATATTTCCATTGATACAGCAATTGTGCAGATTGTACCTCCACCTATCGCTAATTTCACAACAGATTCTTCATATTACCTTTATCCTGAATTGGTTAACTTCACTAATTCAAGCATCAATTTTCAATCTTTCGTTTGGACTTTCGGGGATGGAGAAACAGATACAGCCATATTTAACCCAACGCACTTTTATCAAGTTGTCGGAGATTTTTCGCCTTGTCTAAAAGTGTCTAATAATGGATGTTTGGATTCTACTTGCCTAGATATTTTCATTGATTTCATGCCCTTGATTGGTGTTCCTAATGCATTTTCTCCTAATGGGGACAATCTAAATGACATCATTTATGTGGAAGGTTCGGGCATCATAGATTTAAGCTTTCAAATTTATAATCGATGGGGTGAACTGGTCTTTGAAAGTTTTGATAAAAATCTCGGATGGGATGGAGTTTATAAAGGTGTTCCGCAAGAATTAGAAGTTTACACCTATTTGGTCAAGGCAAGATTTTTAGACGATAGTTCTCAAACCTTGAAAGGGAATATAACCCTATTAAGATGAATATTGCCATTCACCATATCACTAAGCTACAACATAGAATTAAAACATACTTGTTCTTATGCATGTGCAGCCTAAGTATGAATTCCTATGCGCAAGATCTTCATTTTTCTCAATATTTTGCAAATCCACTTTCCTACAACCCGGCCAATACTGGTTTTTTTGAGGGAAGTTACCGCTTGGGCGTCAATCATAAGCAACAATGGCCCTGGGCTATTGAAGGGAAATTTTTAAATTACAATTCCTCCTCAGCTTACGCGGACTTCTCCATTCTTGACAAAAAAATCAACAACTTAGATTGGGCTGGAATTGGATTCAACTTCATTAATGATCAAGCAGGAGATGGCAATCTTATAGCGAACAAAGCCTATATGTCTATGGCTTATCATAAAGGATTGGATGAGTTACATCAACACTTTTTATCTGTAGGATTCCAAATCGCTTATGTCAACCGGTCAATAAACTTTGATGCGCTCTATTTTAATAATCAATGGCTTGACGAAGTTGGGTTTGACTTAAGTTTAGCCAATAATGAAGGATTATATACAGAACAAACAAACTACTTTGATTTAGGTATTGGACTGCAGGGTAAAAATCAACTCAATGATAATTTAGGCTTAAACTATGGAGTAAGTTTAATGCACCTTAATCGACCTATTGAAAGCTTTTACAAGCAGAACAATCGAATAGGGCTGAGGCAATTATATCAAGCTGGACTAGCATATGAAATGAAGGGTAAATTTGATATTAACAGTAGCCTATTCTTTACGTCCCAAAAGAAAGCTTTTGAGTTATTACTAGGAAGTTTAGCTGGAATCAACCTTAAACAAACCCCTAAGTATAAGACTGCAAAACTATATATGGGCTTGTTTTATCGCTTGAAAGATGCCTTATCCCCCATTTTTGGCTATCAATATCATAGAACAAGAATCTTGTTAAACTACGACATCAATTTATCCAAGCTTTCCAACGCCAGTAGAGGAAATGGTGGTTTTGAGCTATCCCTTATTCAAATAGGTGTGTTCAAGAAAAAAAAGAATCTAAACTATAAAACACATTGCCCTAGTTTTTAAGGACTAGGAAATAATTTATCAATTTATCCGTTACTTTGTATGATGAAAAAGATACTTTATTTTTTTACGCTATTTTCCTTTGTGCAGGTCTCCCTTGCGCAAGGAGAATATGATAATGAAATTCCTCAAAATAACGAGGAACAGTTTGTCGGTTTTAATAAAAAAGGAAAAGAAAAAAAGGACTTAAGTAGGATACGAATTGGAGGAGGTGCAGGCTTTGGATTGGGAGCCAACCAATTAGGCTTTAGTATATCACCAACAATCGGTTACCAAATAGTGGAGGACAGAGTTGAAATAGGTACTGGTCTTCTCTATGACTATTATCGTTTCAAAGACTCAAATCCAGGTCTTAAGTACATGAATACCGTAGGAAGTAACAACTATATCCGACT
>JADHRO010000082.1 GCA_016777395.1 Chitinophagales bacterium
TAGCTGAAGATGAAAGTGACGGCATAACTTATAATGTGCAGTATTATGCAAAGACAATGGGGGATTATTTTGAGTACAGAGACCAATTTGCAGCCAAACTTCAGCGCAAAGGAAAGGATTACTTTAAAGATAAGTTTGTGGCTTTTAGAACATTGTTAAAAGAGGTTGAGTAAACCTACAATTCTGAACAAATTTTGTAATTTAGGACTATGCGATTTAAGATGTTTCATACAGAAAAACCAAGACGGTTTTCTTTTCATACCCGGTATTATGATGAGAAGAAACTTGCTACGGAAAATGAAGTGTCCATAGAAAAAGGAAGTTTTTCTAAATTCAAAAGTAAGTATCGCACAAATCTTTTTGAAAAGCAGCATGCAGAAGAAGACTCAAAAAGACGTTTTCTGTTGCTTTCTATTTTCTTTGGATTGCTTACGGTAATACTTATTGTTATGGGATACTACGTTTATGGCTCCATTCCTGGATTGGCCTTTTTGGTGGCAGTTTTATTTTTACTCAAGAAAGCCTCTAATAAATAAGTATGACCAACGTTATTCAACTCTTACCTGATGCTATTGCTAATCAGATTGCGGCTGGAGAGGTCATTCAGCGACCAGCAAGTATTGTTAAGGAATTAATGGAAAATGCGGTCGATGCCAATGCCAATAGCATTAAACTGATTGTTAAAAATGCGGGACGTACTTTGGTACAAGTTATTGATGACGGAGACGGTATGTCTCCTGACGATGCTCGAATGAGTTTTGAAAAACACGCCACATCAAAAATCAAGAACATTGACGACTTATATGGAATCATTACCAAAGGTTTCCGAGGAGAAGCTTTGGCGTCAATCGCGGCAATTGCGCAAGTTGAATTAAAGACCCGGCAAGACGGAGAGCCTCTTGGTACGCAAATCAACATAGAAGGATCAAATATACAAAAACAAGAACCTTGTCAGGCACCAAGGGGAACATCTATAGCAGTAAAAAACATATTTTATAATGTGCCAGCAAGGCGCCACTTTCTGAAAAGTGATAACGTTGAGACAAAACACATTATAGAAGAATTTTTTCGAATTGCTTTACCTCACCCAGAAGTTGCCTTTTCGTTAATTGTTAATGGTCATGAAATGTATCATGTTAAACCGGGCAACTTGCGTCAGCGGATTAGTGCCTTGTTTGGGGATAAATACAATGACAGACTAGTGCCCATAAATGAAGAAACGGACGTGGTAAGCATTGGGGGTTATATTGGCAAGCCAGACTCAGCAAAAAAAACTAGGGGCGAACAATATATTTTTGTCAATAAGCGGTTTATTAAAAGCAACTACTTAAACCATGCTATTTTTAAAGCGTATGAAGATGTAGTTACGAAGGATAAATTCCCGTTTTTTGTGCTTTTTATGGAAATAGATCCGGCACGAATTGACATCAATGTCCATCCAAGTAAGCACGAGATTAAATTTGATGAAGAACACCTAATCTACACTTTTGTAAATGCGGCTTCTCGTCACGGCCTTGCTCAGTATAGTGTTACACCCACTTTGGATTTTGAGCAAGAAGACTCCTTCAACCAAATGGGGACATTTGGACAAAACGATAAGAATTTTGATCTTAATAAATCCGCAATGAGTTTTAGTAAGACAGATTTCCCGTTTTCAGCTAAAAACAAGCAAGGTGGCGATAAGTCCAACTTAGCGGATTGGAAGGAGCTTTATAAGATAAACACTGACCCGGATTCTCAATCCTTGGTGCAGCGGGTGAGCCAAATGAATCAAGAGCTACCATTAGAACAGGGTGCAAAACACCAAAAACTCAAAGAGAAGGTAAGTGGACCATACCAGATTCATGCAAAGTATATTTTGTCACCTATAAAGTCTGGATATATTGTTTTTGATCAAAATGCGATGCATCAGTGTATTTTATTTGAACGTTATCTACACACCCTAAGTGCCGGTGATCAATTAAGTCAAAAGCAGCTTTTTCCGCAAAACATTGACCTCCCTCCTCAGGATGCAGCAATCATGCGAGAAATTTTACCAGAAATCAATAATCTAGGCTTTGTTATTAGTGATTTTGGGGCAAATAGCTTTGTCATACATGGTTTCCCAGCAGATATTGATTGTAGCAATGAACGACAAATTATTGACGAATTTATTGAACAGTTTAAAATGGGCGCTGGGCTCGGTAAGTTTACGCGACGAGAAAATGTTGCCAAATCCTTGTCTTACACAGCTGCTATAAAAGCAGGAAAGGTCTTGAGTGCGCTTGAAATGCAAAATTTAATTGATGAGTTATTTGCTTGTGAAAACCCAAATAAAGCGCCAAACGGCAGAAGGACATTTGTTAGGTATGCAATAGAAGATTTAGAGAAGGCTTTTAATAAATAGCTCTTGCTAGAACAAAAGTGCCATCACTAGGTTTTTTTAGAAGTAAAACACTATTTATTTTCTTTCATCCACCTTACAATTGCTGGAAAATGATCTCTAGGAGCATCTTTATGGCTCAACATATCAATATGCCCATAGTCATTTAGAAAACCAGACTCCTTCGCCAAATACCAATAGTCTTTCTTTGCGTTTTTAACTTCATTCATCAAGCACTTTATGTCTTTGGGGTGTCCTAATAGGGTATCATTTTTACCCGCCACAAACAACAACGGAGGGAGGGCTTTTGTCTCAAGTACCTTTCCATAATCAAAACCATCTTTATTGTCTTTCCAGGCACTGCCAACCTTAATCCACTTATTAATTTGTTTGTAATGATTGATCGGCTCCTCATCTGAACCTATACCAAGTTTGGTAGCGGGAAAATAGCCAAAAATAGGGTTAAGTATTTTCCCTAAGAAATACCAACCGAGTCTTAGTTTTCTAAAATAATCCCAGTTTCGGACACTAATCCATCTTTTTACTCCAAAAAACACAGTATTCACGAACGGGTGATCAAATCGTGCCATATAAGCCAACAAAAGAACACCCCCCCATGAATGTGCCGCAGCGTATACTGGTACGTCCCCCTTTATTTCCTTAATTTTTAAAAGGCTTAAGGGGATGTCTGTTTTAATAACATCAACTTGCCCATATAAACTTCTTTTACTCATTTTTGGGATACTTTCACCCCTTCCCTGCATGTCTAAAACGAAAACATCATACCCTTGTTTAGCTAAAAAAGGGGCGTAACCTTTGAGGTTTTTGGAATAGAAAATCTTACCATTTTCCATGGATCCATGAAGCAAGAATACGGGCGGACCATCCGGGTTTTCGAAGATTCTTTTAAGATGTAACGCTCCCCCTTCAAAGGGAATATAAAGAGATGCTAATTGCATGGTTTGTAAAAATACTTTTTTCTTTTGGTTTTTCCCTGCCTAGTATTGCCTACACTTCACAATGTATATGCTCACTATTAAGGTGGGGATTCTTACTTTCTCGATAATTATTTTTTTAAGTTTAGCTTTAAATAATAAATCTATAGCATGAAGGATCAGTTTGAAGTAATTGGAGGGAAGTCTTTAAAAGGCGATATTACACCTCAAGGCGCAAAGAATGAAGCTCTGCAAGTGCTGTGTGCTCCACTGTTAACTGCCGAAAAAGTTGAAATGCACAACCTCCCCGATATACGGGATGTTAATTTTCTGATAGAACTACTTAAAGAACTGGGCGTAAAAGTTGAAAAACTTGGGGCAGGCAGCTATTGTTTTCAGGCGGATGAAGTCAATTTGGATTACTTGTTGAGCGACGCATTTAAGAAAAGAGCAAGTTCGCTGAGGGGTTCTGTAATGATCATGGGTCCGCTGTTGGCCCGATTCAAAAAAGCATATATCCCCAAACCAGGCGGTGATAAAATTGGCGCCCGCCCCTTAGATACACACTTTTTAGGTTTTCAAAAACTGGGAGCCGAGTTCTCGTACAATCAAGACGACAACTTTTACACGGTAAAAGCAGAGAATTTACAGGGGACCTATATGTTAATGAATGAACCCTCCGTGACGGGTACAGCAAATGTTGTTATGGCTGCTGTTATGGCTAAAGGACATACAACAATTTATAATGCAGCGTGTGAGCCTTACCTCCAACAATTATGCTCGATGCTAAATAGTATGGGCGCTAAAATCCAAGGAGTAGGAAGTAATTTATTGGAAATCGATGGAGTAAGTGAATTGGGTGGATGCACCCATACTTTGCTGCCAGACTTTATAGAGGTCGGTTCTTTTATTGGTTTGGCAGCTGCCACCCAATCGGAGTTAACAATTAAAAATTGCCGTATCGATAAACTTGGACCCATACCGGATGTCTTTAAACGGCTAGGTATACAGCTCGAATATAGAGGAGATGACATCCATGTTCCCGCTCAAAAAAATTACGAAATTCAACGAATGATTGACGGTTCGATTCCAACAATCTATGACGCTCCATGGCCTGGGTTCACTCCCGATTTAATATCAATCATCTTGGTTGCTGCTATTCAAGCAAAAGGAAGTGTATTGATTCATCAAAAAATGTTTGACGCCCGCCTGTTTTTTATTGATAAGTTGAAAGATATGGGTGCTCAGATTATATTGTGTGATCCTCACCGAGCGACAGTAATCGGAATTGATCGTAAGTATAAGTTAAGAGGTATTCAAATGAGCAGTCCAGACATTCGAGCAGGTGTTGCCCTGCTTATAGCTGCGATGTCAGCTGAGGGTAAAAGTGTGATTTCTAATATCCATCAGATTGATAGGGGCTACCAAAACATCGATGGGCGATTAAATGCCTTGGGTGCAAGTATTAAACGTCTGTAGCACCTATGTCTTTTTTAAAAACTCAATATTCCTTTTCAAGCCCGCAAATTTTGTTCGCTTTACCGCGCTGCCTTCAAATAATTTAGTGAATACTTCTTCTGTAATTTCCTCCCATTCTTGCCGGTCTTTTCGCAGAAGTTCTTCTTTAGGGTTAAATTGAGGTTCTTGATGATTTTTTGATTTTGCATTAATCGGGCAAACTTCTTGACAGATATCACAGCCATACATCCAATCTTTCATTTTACCTTTAAACTGACTAGGGATCTTATCTTTTAGTTCAATGGTTAAATAAGAAATACATTTACTAGCATCCATTTGATAGGGTGCATAAATAGCATCAGTCGGGCAAGCATCAATGCATTTAGTACAACTACCGCAGTGGTCTTGCACAGGGCCATCATAATCTAATTCTAAATCTAGAATTAACTCAGCTAAAAAAAAGTAGGAACCTTTCCGTTTGGTTAACAGCAAGGTGTTTTTACCTATCCACCCTAAACCACTTTTTTGCGCCCACACCCGTTCCATCACAGGTGCACTATCTACAAAAGCGCGCCCATCCACCTCACCTATTTCTTCTTGAACAAATTTGAGCAAGGCTTTTAGCTTTTTACGCACCACTTTATGGTAATCTCTTCCATAGGCATACTTGGAAATCTTAGGTGCTTTGGGATCTTCTTGTGTTGTTTCGGTGTAGTAGTTATAACTCAGCGATATGACGGATTTTGCACCGGGCACAAGTTTTCTTGGGTCTGTCCGCACATCAAAATGATTGGCCATATAAGCCATTTCTCCCTGATGATTATTATTCAGCCAAGCTTCTAGTTTTTTGGCCTCATCATCAAGAAATTCAGCCTTGGAAACACCAACTTCTTCAAACCCTAAATCGTGGGCTTTCTGTTTAATGACTTGTGTGTTTTTATAGGCGTTTTCCAAGAGAAATAAATAACTAATTAGCAATAGGCCAAAGATAATAATCAAGATTTGTAAGACTATTGGAAAGGTAAAATACTTTTTACTTGAGCCATTTTTGCTTAAAAAAGGGAGGTTTATATACTTTTCCGCCGGTATTTTTCGAGGGATGTCAACCAAAGGACAGTATAAAACGAATTTTTTAGGACAGAATGTCAGAAAAAATACGGTGGCAAACTTTTTGTCGAGCTATCTTTGCACAAATTTTAGTAAAATGACAGAGAAGGATAAAGAGAGTATCGAAGAGCAAGATCTTAATACGAGCGAAGACGCTCAAGAGGAGGGCGAAAAAGAGACGGTTGTAGCGCCTAAAAATGAGTTAGAAGACATAAGCAATCAGTTAACAGAGCAAAAGGAAAAGTACTTGCGCTTATTTGCAGACTTTGATAATTACAAGAAGAGAACGGCTAAGGAGCGTTTAGATTTATTGAACACTGCTGGCAGGGATATTATTCTAAGTGTCATTCCGGTTATTGATGATTTTGAAAGAGCTATTGCTGTCGCTGAAAAGGCGACTGAAGTAGATTCTGTGAAAGAGGGAATGGAGCTCATCAAGAATAAAATGTTTAATGTGTTGCAGCAAAGGGGAATAAATGTAATGGAGTCGGTTGGAGAGCCGTTTGATGCTGAGCGACATGAAGCAATTACGGAAATACCCGCACCGAGCGAAGAGATGAAGGGAAAAGTTATTGATGAAGTGGAAAAGGGGTATACGATGAACAATAAAATTATCCGTTACGCAAAAGTTGTAGTGGGCAAATAAAACATGTATTTAAGTATGCATAAGGGGTAAATAATATGGCTAAAAGGGATTATTACGAGATACTAGGCGTTGATAAAGGTGCGTCTGAAGTAGAAATTAAAAAAGCCTACCGCAAGGTTGCCTTAAAATTCCATCCAGACAGGAATCAAGGTGATGATTCTGCTGAAGCGAAGTTTAAAGAAGCTGCCGAGGCTTATGAAGTTCTGGGAAATGCTGAGAAGAAGGCAAAGTATGATAGATTTGGCCATGCTGGAGCAGATGGGCCTGGAGGATTTGGTGGCGGCGGCGCAGGTATGAATATGGAGGATATCTTTAGCAATTTTGGAGACATTTTTGGCGGAGGCGGAGGGGGAGATTTCAGCTCTTTCTTTGGCGGCGGCGGTGGTCGAGGTGGTAAACGAGTGCGCAAAGGCAGTAACTTAAGGGTCAAAGTCAAGCTAAGCTTTGCTGATATTGAATCAGGAATTGAGAAAAAACTCAAAATAAACAAGTTGGTCAATGTACCAGGAGCCTCTTACACGACCTGCTCAAGCTGCGGAGGAACCGGATCTGTTAGGCGAGTGACAAATACCATTTTAGGTCAGATGCAAACGACGGCAACGTGCCCTACTTGTAATGGAAGTGGGCAAATCATGGATACAAGGCCTCCTGGCTCAGATGCAAACGGCCAAAAGAGAGAAGAGCGAGTAGTTTCAGTAAATATTCCAGCAGGAGTTGAGGAGGGTATGCAGCTTCAAGTTAGAGGAGAGGGAAATGAAGGCCCCATGAACGGTATGGCGGGTGACTTAATCGTACTAATTGAAGAAATCCCTCATGAATATTTGGTGCGGGATGGACAAAATGTATTGTTTAAATTGGGGCTTAATTTTGCAGATGCTGCCTTGGGTACATCTTTAGAGGTGCCAACTATAAGCGGAAAGGCGAAGATTAAAATTTCTGAAGGAACGCAAAGTGGAAAGGTGCTAAGGCTCAAAGGCAAGGGGCTCCCATCGGTCAATGCTTATGGAAAAGGGGATCAATTGGTATATATATCAATATATACACCTAAAAACCTATCTAAGGATGAAAAAGCGTCCTTACAAAAGTTTAGAGAATCTGAAAATTTTGAAGCAAAACCTGAAAAGGCTGACCAAGGATTCTTTGAAAATGTTAAGGATTTTTTTAGCTAGCCAAGTAAGATTTAATTGGTATTAGACTAGTAATCAAACAATCCTACCAAGCACTAATATTTTTTACGTTTCAGCTAAATAGAGCAGTGTAATCTACTAAATATAGATTTCTTTGCACCATGTTGCGAAATCTGATTTTAATTCTTTTTTCCTTTTGCTTTGTACATATTGCCCAGGCCTGGGGCTTCTGGGCACATCAGCGCATTAATCGCTTGGCGATTTTTTCTCTACCACCAGCTATGTTTACTTTTTATAAGGCAAACATTGAGTATATCACTGAACATGCTGTTGATCCGGACAAACGACGCTACGTAATGGAAGGGGAAGCACCTAAACACTTTATTGACTTAGACCATTTTTGTACCCACCCCTGTGATAGCTTTCCGCGCAAATGGCTGGAAGCAAAGCGTATTTACTCAGAAGACACGCTCAATGCTTATGGAATTGTTCCTTGGGCCATTGAATGGACGATGAATAAGCTTACAGGAGCCTTCGTGGATAAAGATAAAGCCTTAATTTTAAAGTACTCTGCTGATCTTGGTCATTATATTGCAGATAGTCACGTACCCTTGCATACTACGGAAAATTATAATGGTCAATTGACAGACCAACATGGCATCCATGGCTTTTGGGAAAGTCGTTTACCGGAGCTATTTCATGAGGAATACTCCTTTTGGGTGGGAGGAGCTAACTATATTAAAAATAGGAATGAATTCATCTGGACAAACATTTTACATGCACATAATCAACTAGAGGGTGTGTTAAGTTTGGAAAAGCAATTGGACAAAACATACCCTAAAGATCAAAAGTACGCCTTTGAGGCAAGGGGTGAATCTTTGATTAAAACCTATTCCCGCGGATACGCCCTTGCGTACCACGAATTACTGGAAGGTATGGTTG
>JADHRO010000083.1 GCA_016777395.1 Chitinophagales bacterium
TCTTCTTCCGATTATGGTTCCCCTGTCCCAATCTTGCACTGCTCCTGCAAGTATTTCACTGGCTGAAGCAGAGTTTTGATCAATCAAAATAATCAATTTTCCATTTTCAAAAATGCCCTTACGTGCTGTGTTGTATTCATATTTATCTTGATGTAATCCTTCCGTATATACTACTAATTTTCGTCCATCTAACAACTCGTCGGCTATCTCTACTGATGCCTGTAAATATCCTCCAGGATTTCCTCGTAAATCAAAAATAAGATTCTCCATACCTTCTTGCAACAGCCCAGATACGCCATTCATAAATTCCTCATAGCTTGTTGCAGCAAAGCGATTGACCTTTATATAACCGGTATTCTTGTTGAGCATATAACTCGCATCCACACTGTATAAAGGGATTTTATCTCGTGTAATTTCGAAATCAAGTAATTTACCATTACGAAGAACGGAAACCTTTACATTAGTTCCTTTTGGACCTTTCAACAATTTCATGACATCTCCATTACTTACGCCTACTCCCGCAACAATAGAATCCTCTACGGAAATAATCTTATCACCACCTGAAACGCCTACTTTTTCTGAAGGACCACCTTCAATAGTGCTCTCTATATTTATGGTGTCTTTAATTATTCTAAATTGAACACCAATCCCTTCAAAATTGCCCTGCATATCTTCTCCAATTCCTTGGGTTTGTTCTGCTGAAATATAATACGAGTGTGGATCTAAAACTTCAAGCAAATCCACAATAGCCTTATCTTCTAAATCTTGCCGATTTATAGAATCTACATAGTTCTTATCCACAAAGTCCAATACGTCTTCTATCTTATTGTATTCGTATTTATTGAATACTGTGGATTTCTCTGTACTTTGTTGATTAATGATGTAGCCAATAAAGATTCCTCCTGCAAGTGAAAGAGCAATTATGAGCGGATTTAAATTCTGCTTCTTATCAACAGATCTACTTGGGGTAATGTCATTCATAAAATTTACTTAGAACCAAGACTTAACTAGTTCTTGGATATTAAGGTCGAATAAATAATAAGGGATAAAAATAACTGAAGACCAAACTATAAATGACAAGAACATCAACGCACTTATCCTTAGCTTATCTTTACTTAGTGACATAGAAAGGAATATTCCAACAGGTATACTAAGAATCGGAGTTAACAGAGCTATTCCAGGTAAACCGAAATTCCTTCTAATTTTCACAACAAACCGATTCCAGAAGGTATAAGTCTTTTTCGAACGATTTGGAAACAATTTTAAGAACCATTTATTCAATAATTCCCCAAAGAAAGTGAAAATAAAAACACCAAGAATTCCACCACCTACTGTACTCACATAACTCGGTAATAAGCCTTGTTGAAATCCTAAAGACGTAGCAATTCCTGTTAAAAACTTCACAGTTGAGAAACTGAAAACCAATAAGCCTGATAAAAAATCTTCCAAAGCATTAATAAATATAGCGGTTAATGAAGTGCGTTATTTCGTTGCCTAAGTTACTACAAAAGCATCAAATTTTAAAAAGTAACAATGGCTTGTGAAAGATGTTTATGAAAAAGCTAACAAAATTTATGGCACATAAAATATTTAACGTGAACCGAATCATTTTTGTTTTCTAAAACCATCAATAATGATGAAATTTTTTACTTAAATAGCGTCCTTGCAAGTAATAATTCATTTTTAAAAACTATCTATTGGTTGAAAGCTACGTTTGTCTTATTTGAGTTAAATAGTGTTAAGCCCGGATAATCCCATCAAATAGCCTAGTATATTTATTGGTGGATGAAAAAATGGCATATTTTTAGTATTGTTGGAGTTCTAACGCTCGCACTCATGGGCCTAACCTATGTGCAATCCATTTATATAAAAAGAGGATTGGTTATTCAAAATCAAATCTTTAATCAATATGTCAATGACGCCTTGGTGCGTGTCGCGGTGAAAATTGAGGAAGAAGCGGCATTTAAAATGCTAAACCGCCCTAGTTTAGAAAAAATTTACGATAAGGTTCAAAGCAGTAATGGAAGTTGCGGGATTAGCCTTCAATATCAAAATGGTTTAATCTTATTGGATGTTGAAAAAGAAAATGAAAGTTTTTCTTTTGTAGGTACTACCCTAAGCGAAATTGATAGCCTGGTTAAACTTGCTGACCTAGGAGAAGAAATTGAGACAGAACTTACTGGAGGTCTTTTGGAAGGATATAATGAACTGTTAGAAGATCTCACTATGCAGTTTTTGTATGGCAATACTTCAAGTCCTAGTTATGACTCAGCTCAGATTCACAATTTTTTAAGTTTTGAGTTAGACCGAATAGCTATAAATACACCGTTTGACTTTGCTTTGATGGATGGCTATACGTTTCGCCAATTTTTTAGCACATTTAAAAAATTAAATTCTGTTAGCCAAAATAATGCATTCAAAACCTCCATCCATACCAGCCCATTATCTGGAGATCACGCAATATTAATTGTTGATTTCCCTAAAAAGAGAAGTTTTTTACTTAAGTCTAATAGCGAGCTACTTAGTTCCTCATTCATTTTCATTCTACTTATCGCAACTTCCTTTGGTGCAAGTATATTTATAATATTTAAACAAAAAAAGTTGTCTGCGTTGAAAACTGATTTCATCAATAATATGACGCATGAACTGAAGACACCTGTTGCGACAATTTCTCTGGCTACTCAAATGTTAAATAAGGAAAAAGTAAGGCAAGATGAAACTAAGATTCAAAACTACGTTGCAATCATTGGTGACGAGAATAAACGTCTAGGAACGCATATTGAACGAGTTTTGCAAATTGCCCAATTGGATAAAGATAATTTAAACCTTAGTAAGGATTTAGTGGATATTCACAAGCTACTGGAGGATACCCTATCAAAGTTTAAGCTCCAATTTGCCGATGCTGATGCGCAAATTACAAGGTCTTTAATAGCTGAAAACTTTTCGGTAAAAGCCGATAGAGCACATTTAAGCAGTGTATTCTCTAATTTATTGGATAACTCAATAAAATATAAACAAGCGGGAGATTTGCACTTGGATATCAAAACTCAAAATAAGCTCAATCAACTTATTATACAAATAACAGATAACGGAATTGGAATGTCCAATGACGATCAAAAAAAGATTTTCACCAAATTTTATCGAGTTCCAACGGGTAACGTTCATAATGTTAAAGGCTTTGGATTGGGGTTAAGTTATGTTAAAACCATCTTAGAAGCGCATCATGGTGGAATAAGTGTTAAATCTGAACTCAATAAGTACACTACATTTATCGTTAAATTACCGATTACAAAGTAAAAAAATTATGAAAGACATTAACAATAGAATATTATTGGCGGAAGATGATCCCAATTTAGGAACTGTATTAAAAGATTCCTTAGAATTAGAGGATAACTATGTTGAATTGTTTGCCGATGGTGAACAGGCATGGAAATCATTTAATAAGGACGATTTTGATATTTGCATTTTAGATGTGATGATGCCTTTGAAAGATGGGTTTACATTAGCTAAGGAAATAAAGAAGGTCGCACCTAAAATGCCGATTATCTTTTTGACTGCTAAATCCATGAAAGAAGATAAATTAGAAGGGTTTAAACTTGGAGCAGATGATTACATTACGAAACCATTTAGTTTTGAAGAATTACAACTAAGAATTGAAGCCGTAATGAGAAGAGTGAATAGCTCCATCCTTCCCAGTCAGCAAGCTGAATATGCAATAGGTAAATATATTTATGTAGATAATGATCGAGCCTTAAAAACAGGTGGGAATTCTACTAAGCTCACCACCAAAGAGGCTGAACTGCTAAAATTGCTGGCCCATAATGTAAATAAAATAGTAGATAGAGACGTTGCTTTGAAGTCAATTTGGGGAAACGACAACTATTTTACAGGCCGAAGCATGGACGTGTATATTACCAAATTAAGAAAGTACTTAAAAGCGGATGATCGAATTGAAATTGTTAATATTCACGGTCAAGGATTCAAGTTGATTGTAAAGAACTGATAGGACGTGCTAACTTAGCTCAGTTTAAATTATATTTTCTCTTAACTTTGGCTTAGATACCCTAGGACTAAATGGACGGACATCAGCAAATTAAAAATCGATTAGAGCCAGTAATCCCCGAGATTACTGATTGGCCCATTTACAAATTGAGCCAAGACCGTGATTCTTTCCTTGAGGAAGCCATTGCCAAAACTATTGACGATTTATTACAATCATACAGTAACGCTGCTGTTTTGCACAGCGAGCTAAAAAGCGTGCTTTATCAGGAGAAAAACAGATTAACCAAGGAGCCTTGGAAAAGTGACACTCCTGAAGAAAGAATTTTTTGGAGTGAGATAAAGCGCCAAATACTCTTAACGGATAAGCTTGACGAAGAGAAGAAGAAATTTAAACAGGATAAAAAAATACTTCGATCAATTCTTGAGTATTATTCGCTTGAAATTGTAGCAAATTTTGAGCCTGGCAAATACAATATAGCGCGCCGTATTTTACCCTTTCTTTTTAGCCGTTTGATGAATGCCTCACCAGGTAAAAAACTTAAGTTTTTATTTGGCAGCAAGAAAACTATTTACGACAAATTTAATATTACCGGCCCAATTGATCATATTCGAAATTTATCTAAAAAAGGAACGGTAATTATAGTACCTACACACTTTAGTAATATTGACTCTCCTACTATTGGATTGATTATTGATATCATTGGTTTGCCGGCTATGACATATGGTGCGGGAATCAATTTATTTACCATTGGAATCCTTTCAAAGTGGCTGAACGATTTAGGTGCGTATAAATTAGACAGAAGAAGAAAAAACAAACCTTATCTTGAACTATTGAAAAATTACAGTACCGTAGCCATTTCAAGAGGAGCTCATTCGCTGTTTTTCCCCGGAGGAACTCGGTCTCGTTCAGGACAAATTGAGAAGAAATTAAAACTGGGATTACTCGGCACTGCACTTGAAGCCCAACGGCAGAATTTATTAAAATTTCATAAGGATACGGCTAGAAAAGTATATATCGTGCCAGTCGTCTTAAACTATCATTTCGTTATGGAAGCTTCATCCTTAATTCGGCAGCACTTAGCCTATGAGGGAAAAGAACAATTTATTCCTGAAAAGGATGATTTTAGCACTTCCTACAAGTTGCTAAAGTTGATTTTTAAAGTAATTACTGCCAATCCAGGTATGACTGTTTCCTTTTCTTCACCCATGGATGTCGTTGGCAATGAAGTTGATTTTGAAGGAAATAGTATTAATAATATTGGACAAAATGTAGATATCAAAGACTACTTCACCTTAGAAGGAAAAATGAAGGAAGATAAACAAAGAGATAATGTTTATACTTCCATTTTAGGTGAAAAAATCGTGGAAAAATTCCTTACTGCAAATACTGTGCTTAGTAGCCATTTGGTTTCATTTGTTGCGTTTGAATTGATTCAAACAGAATTCAAAAATCTGGATATTTACCAATTACTTCGTGTCCCGGTGGATGAAATTGAAATCAATATTGAAGAATTCAGGGTGAAGCTTAATACTATTAAAGAAAAAATAATTGACTTATATGCTGAGGGAAAGTTGAGAGTTCATGATCGGATAAAAGGTGATAATGATGAAATTATTAAACATGGCTTAAAGAATTTAGGTGTCTACCATCCAAGTTTGCCTTTACTTAAAAATGCAAACGGTAATATCATAACACAGGATTTAAAAGTCTTATATTTTTACAGAAACAGATTAATTGGATATGGACTCGAGCAACACTTTAAGTAAATATGGAGTCATTGGAGCCGGTAGCTTCGGCCTTGCCATTGCTAATTTATTGGCAGAAAATGGCGATGTGCTCATTTATGCTAGAAATGAGCAGCAAGTAAAGGATATCAATATTAATCACCTATCTAAAAACTATGTGATGAAGGAGGCCGTTGTTGCCACAAATGATCTCAAGACAATTCCAGCTGAATGTCAGTTAATATTTCCAATTGTTCCCTCAAATGGTTTTGTAAGTATGCTTGAGGATATTGCTCCTTATTTAAAACCATATCACGTATTAATTCATGGTACGAAGGGGCTCTATACGCCAAAGAAAATTTCTGGTGATATTTTGTTGAGAAAGGAAGAGGTATTTACCATGTCCGAACTAATTAAAGTGAAAACAGGTGTTGTAAGAATTGGCTGTTTAGCCGGGCCTAACTTAGCTTCAGAGTTAGCTGAAGATCAGCCTGCAGCAACGGTTATTGCAAGTAAGTTTAATGAAGTGATAGAATTGGGCCAACAGGCACTGCGAAGTAGTCGATTCCAGGTCTACGGATCGAATGAGTTGCTAGGTGTTGAGTTGGCTGGCGTTCTTAAGAATTATGTAGCGATTGCCTCGGGAATGTTAACAGGCTTAGGGTACGGCGAAAATGCAAGAGCCTTATTAATTACGCGAGGTATGGCTGAGTTAATTTATATTGCAAAGGCCTTAGGTGCCAATGAAAAAGCTTTTTTAGGCCTAGCAGGTATAGGCGATTTAATAGCTACGTGTAATAGTCCTAAAAGTCGAAATTATAGAGTTGGACTAAAGTTGGCTGAAGGAAAAAAATTGGATGAAATCATAGCGTCTATTGGTGAAGTCGCTGAGGGAGTTAAAACTTTGCAAATTGTGAAAGCAATGCAGAAATATGGATATAGAGCCCCATTGGCAGAGATTTTATATAAAATTGTTTTCGAAGGTTTAGCGATTAAAAAAGGGATTGATTTTTTGATGAGATTTTCTTCAGATAAGGATGCAGAATATATTGTCTCCTAGTTATGCAATCTAGATTTTCAATATATCCTGAAGACGCAAATGACTCACTTGAATTTGACAAGATCTGTGATTTGTTGGATCAACAATGTCTAGGTGCATTGGGACGAAAAGCTTTAGCAAGTAATCATTTTTCGTATCAAAAGGATGAGTTGAATTTCGTTTTACGTCAAGTACTAGAAATGAAGTTTGGTTTAGAAAACAACCTTAAGTTTCCTGCTCAAAATTACCATGATTTAAGTATTGAGTTGAAGTCTCTAAGTATCATCAATAATGTTATTGAAGGGAAGCAATTTAGAAAGATATTGGATAGTGCTACAACTGTCGAAAACATAGCCCTTTTCTTTAAAAAATATCCTGATCAGTTTAAAACTCTTCGTAAAAATATTGAGCTAATCCCCATTGACCCAAGTATTCCAAATTCAATTGATAAAGTTATCGATGAAGAGGGAAAGGTTCGCAGTGATGCTTCTCCAGCTTTAGTGAAGATTAGAAAGGAAATTAACTCTAAATCTAAGGCTATTCATATTGTATTTGGAAGGATACTTAACAATCTTAAAAATGAAAGTAAACTAGCCGAAACACAAGAAAGTATTCGAAATGGTAGGAGAGTTTTAGCGCTGCAAGCGGAAAGTAAAAGAAGTATTAACGGAATCATTCATGATGAATCTGATTCTGGAAAAACGAGTTATATCGAGCCGCAAGAAACTGTCCTACTCAATAACGAGCTTTTTGAGCTTGAAAGAGAAGAAAAACGCGAAGTTTACCGCATTTTAAAAACGCTAAGTACATCAATTGCAGCGGCTATTCCCCTTCTTAACAACTATCAAGAATTACTAGCTAGTTATGACCTTATTCGAAGTAAAGCAATAGTTGCAAGATTAATGAATGGCAATATGCCTATAATTGGAGATGATGGTAATATTCAGTATTTCAACGCTTATCACCCTCTTTTATTGATTAAAAATAAATCCTTAAGAAAAGAAACGGTTCCTTTTGATGTGGCACTTAACAAGAACAGAGGAATATTACTTATCAGTGGGCCAAATGCAGGAGGAAAGTCCGTCGCCCTAAAAGCAATGGGATTAATGCAACTCATGTTGCAATTTGGCTTACTTATACCTTGTGATGAGAATTCTAAGGTTATTTTATTCGAACAAATTTTTGCAGACTTAGGAGATAAGCAATCCATTGAAGACGAACTTAGCACCTATAGCTCACATTTACTTTTAATGAAGATTTTTTTGAAAAGAGCAAATTCAAAAACATTGTTTCTTATTGATGAATTTGGCACTGGTACAGATCCGAGATTAGGTGCCGCTATGGCGGAGGCTTTGTTTATTCATCTAGCGGATACTGGTGCCTATGGAGTGTTAACTACGCATTATTCAAATCTGAAAAAGGTAGCAGAACAGGATGAGCGATTCCTTAATGCTGCAATGGTGTTTAATGAAGACAATCTCAGCCCTACCTATCAGCTTATGACAGGAAAGCCAGGAAGTTCTTATACATTTGATATTGCTGAAAAAATAGGACTAAACAAGGCTTTAATTGAAGAAGCTAAAACTTATGTAGATTATACCGACCTGAAATTTGAGGAACTCATTTCTAAAGTAGAAAAACAAAGGAAATCGCTGGAAGAGGAGAATAGAAATATTAAAAATGAAAATAAAAAATTAAAAGAAGCAACCCTTAAGTTTGAAAAATTAAATACTCAAATACAGGAAAGACAGGGAGAACTGCGCACGCAAATAATCAATCTAGAAAAACAGAAAAATGAAGCCATT
>JADHRO010000084.1 GCA_016777395.1 Chitinophagales bacterium
GGCATAGAGCGAATACAACAAGCAGGAATTAAAGAGATAGCCGCTATTCATAGAGGCTTTTCATCATACAATACTTCAAAATATCGAAATGTGCCTAATTGGGAGATTCCAATAGAGCTTAAAAGGCAAGCGCCTAATTTGCCCCTAATCTGCGACCCTAGTCACATTGGAGGGCGAAGAGAACTAATAGCACCGCTCGCTCAACAAGCAGTTAACCTGCAGTTTGATGGCTTAATGATTGAAACCCATCTTGAGCCTCATAAAGCGTGGAGCGATGCGGAACAGCAAATCAGCCCCGATGCTTTAGGCCATTTGATAGCCTCATTAAGTACCTCACTTAAAGAAGCCAGCCAAGAAGATGAGTATCCTCGTTTAGATACTTATCGCCAAGAAATAGATCGATTAGACAATTATATTTTGGAGTTATTAGCGGAAAGAATGAATATTGCAGGAGAAATTGGAAATTATAAAAAACAAGAAAGAATAGCGATTCATCAACCCAAAAGATGGGCCGACACGGTAAAGAGAGCGCTTGAGCTGGGTGAAACCAATGGCCTAAGCAAGGCATTCATACTCGAACTCTTTCAAAAAATCCATAAGGAAAGTATTGAAAGACAAGCAAAGAACTAAAACAAAAAGGCGCTCAAATGAGCGCCTTTTTATTTGTAACTGATCTAGTTTTAGCTCCTATTAATTACTTTGAGGAATAGCAGGAGCACTTGATGCACCACCGCTCTTATCAAAATCAAATAATAGCGTAAATCGCATCGTATTGTCGAGCGGATTCCGTTGCGCTGACGTAGGAATTGTATAAGCAAAATTCATTTTAAAGACAGAGTATTTTAAACCTACACCAGCAGTAAGAAACTTACGCGCTCCTTTCGTTGGGTTCTCATAAAAATATCCAGCTCTAAGCATGAATAAATCATTGTAGGTATATTCTGCTCCAACCCCCACCGTAAATTCAGCTAATTCTTCTTGAAAGCCACCAGGAGCATCTGCAAATGAAGAAAATAATGCGCCAATGGAAGACTTTTCTTTATAATCTGCAATACCTGGTTCTCCATCATTGTCATAATCAGGATTCGGTGATCCGTCTTCTAAAAACTCTGAAACAGGTGTCGGGATGAGTAGCTTATTCACATCCGTGTAAATACCAAATTTATTGAACTCGTCAATTTCAATCTCAGCGCCAATACCAATAGCAAAATTTGCAGGAATAAAGTCCTTATTCAATGCATTTGCAGAATAAGACATCTTACTTCCTATATTGGTTAATGCCATTCCCCAATTGATTTTTGCACCCTCTAGTTTCTTTACATTTATCGGATTCGTGTGAAACATCGAAACATCTGCAGAAGCAGCTTGACTGACAAATCTATCTTGATCTGTAGAACCTAAATTTGAATTGATATAACGAAGGCCAATTGCTAAACCAAAACGATCAGTCAACGCGCGCGCATAGTTCAAATCAAAAGCCAACTCTACAGGTCGAACTGAATTAAGTTCAGCCCCATTAATATCCGTAAACTGAATTTGTCCTAAGCTAAAATACCGAAGTGAGGTGGCAAGCGTTTGCTTTCTTTTAATGTTGTAATAACCAACCAAGTCAGCCATGTAGACATCTGTAGCTATTCCTCGCAACCATGGTACAAAAGTAAGCGAAACACCAAAATCATGCTCCATAAAAGCCATTCGAGCTGAATTGGAAAAAACAGCATTGGCATCTGGACTTAAAGCCATACCAACATCTCCCATAGCTCCTGAACGACCATCTGGATTAACTCTTAAAAAGGGCACAGCTGAGGTGATAACTAATGTGTCTACTCCTTGAAACTGCGCATAAACACTGCCACTTAATGCCATTATGCACATTACTAAAATTCCTGTTATTATTCTTTTCATACCTTGTTAATGGACCTTAAAATTATCGTAAAATTACCAATTTTTCAAACTCTTGGGCACTATATCCATTTTCGCCTTGAACATTTACCTTATATATGTATACTCCCCTACCGATTGTATCACCAAAATCATCTAAGCCATTCCAAGTGATTTGTTCTGGATTAACTCGGTATCCATCACTCATTACATTTTGCTGAATAGTTTTAACTAAACGCCCAGAAACCGTAAATATTTGAATTTGGACATCCAAAAATTCTCCGGGTCTATTATGTTCAAAAATGAAAGAAGTATTTGTCGTAAATGGGTTAGGGTAATTAAAAACATTTTGCAAGGCCATTTCAGCAGATAAGGCCACGACAAATTCAGTATATCCTTCCCCTGGATTGTTATTGACATCCCAGGCTTTTACCCGCACACTGTAACGACCTTCTTCAAGGTTATTAAACGGATACTCAATATTTCCACGAGTAAAGTCGTCCAATTTAGCACTGTAGTAATCATTTAACATATACTGTTGTTGGGTGTTTTCATTCAACAGGCCTATAATATCATGTCCAACACCATTACCTACCGTATTTATTCCACTTTCATCACTTAGATTAACTAATAGTAAAGGATTTTCATCGCTCAAACCACCAAATGCGAAGGTACTATCGTTGATAAATACTTCTACATCCGGTCCATCATCATCGGCTAGAATACTATCAGAAGTTCCTCCCACAATAAAATCATAAGTAAAGCCATGAGCATCTACTCCATCTGCGGTATTTGCGGCATAATATGAAATCTTGCCCTTGTCAAATGCATAGTTGATATCCTTAGGGACTATAAACTCAAAACTAAACTTACCCCCAACAACACTCGCCTTCCCTTTGAACAAAATATTATTTTGTAAATCAAAGTTTGCTTGTTGACTTTCTTGGTCTTGCCCCTTGGTTTGGTATACGCCCAGTTTGTCATAAACAGATGGATATACTATCCCATTAAAACCCGAAAGAAGCGTGCCGTTATTTTGCACTTCCCCTTCAATGATAACTCTGCTCAGTGCCTTTAAGGTATCTATTTGGGTAATCGGTAAGCCATTAATTTTAGTGGTAACGACATTTTGTTCTGGATAAGCCAGTGTAAGAGCTGGATCGCCCAACAAAACAAACTTCCTATTATTTTCACTAGCTGCAGCTCCATTTTTAGCTTCCAACAATATTTCTCCCACCGTCGGTTTTCGGCCTTGATATTCCTGAAACAGGTAATCTAAGACCCGACTATTCATATCAAAATTTTGGAATGCAAAAACTAAACGTGTTGTGGTAATAAGCGCCACAGCTCCCCCATCGCTATTAGTGATTAGGTTTTCTCCGGCAGAATGAAAATCAACATCATCGTATGGACTAAAATCACAAGTAGCCGTAATAAACAATGGTAAATTGTCTTTATTCTTTAAGTTGCGAATATCCTCAATGTTAAAAACTCTTTCCTGTGCCCAGTTTTTTGGCCCACCATGACCCGTATAATTCATCAAGAAACAGCCTGTGCGAAGACGTCGTAATATGGCATCATTTACATCTGGGTACCTATCTCCTCCAGCTGCATTTTGTTGCGCATAAGCATCTAAATATATTTTTTCAATATTGTACTTATCTATATCCTCAATACTGGATAAAGCCGTTAATTGTTCTACTTGACCAAAGTGCAAATTGTTGTCTTCATCATCTGCGACGAAACTGAGGATATTTCTCCAGTCCCCCATGGTGTTGCGAGTATTGTAGTTAATGATTTTATCGACTACCCCGTTTGCTTCCGTAATATCATCCACGGGTATACGCCCCACTGCAATATCTACTTTGTTAGGATTTCCTATATTGGTAATATCCTCCCCTTCAGAATCATCTAAAAAAGCGATATAGTCATCGGTACAGTATGATGAAATCGCTGAAAAACTCTCTTGACTTTGATAGGTAGGTATTAAATTTTGATTGCCTGAAATTCTATCCTTATAATCAAAAGAAGCATCCCCCATCAACAAAGCATACTTGGGAGAATTCAGGAAGTTGGTCGATCTGTCGTAAAACATTTTCAAAAAATCTCGAATCGCCGTTAAATCTTGCTCTCCCGAAGAAAACTCATTATATATCTTTTCTATATCCACTACCGCAACGCTTAAACCTTCATCTCGGTGATAATCTGCTAATCGATTTGCAGCGCCAAACATACTAGCCGGTGTAATAATAAACATGTCAAGCTGGGGTAAACCATGTAAATTTTGATTGGCTATGGGCTCACCATAAGCAGGTGCTGGAAAGTTTGAAAGCCCCGTATTGACTGCAACAAATTCTCGCAATGAATCGGTAGCAACGCTAAATTCGTATTGTCCTCCGTTTAGGTTGCCATTTATTTCTACGACTTCAGTGCCACGAGTAACTTCCCAGACTTCAGTGTTTGTATTGGCACCATTAAGCTGAAAACGAGTAACATTCCCTGCGCCGATATTGTCTATTGAACGAAATGATAAGAATGGACCAGCTAAATTTAAATTGGATTTCGCTATGACTTCCATATAATCCAAAAACCCGTTGGATTGAGGATCATTATTGTTGAATGTAATTTCAAAAGCATTGCTGGCACTTAAATTAACCTCGCGAGATACTTTATTCGCATTGCCTGCACTTGGAAAATCTCCTCCAGAAGTTATTGGGACCGTGGTATTAAACAATTGTACCCCATTATTTTTCAAGGTGAAAATAGAAGAACCTGCATATGAAGTCGCAGCGTATCGAATATTTATTTGAGCAGGCTCAGATGCTATAATACTTGGTATTGAAATATTTACATCTTGGATATTGTTGAAACTGCTCAACCTTTCCCCATACCATTCTCTCCCTGAACCCATGGTCGTTGCAAGTTGAGAATAAATTAAATTGTAGGTCTCCTCCTCAAAGAAAGTTCTAAAATCATATGCAGACGATGTAAGGTTTGCACCTGAGGAATTGGCACGCAAAGGCAATTGCAAACCAGACCCAGCATCTAATGTGAAAAAATAACCCGATTGATCGGTATAAATATTGACAATATGACTCCAATCTCCAGCAGAGGTATCGTATTTCCAAACATGCGGACCTTTCCCGTAAAATAGTATGTAATCCCCATTTTCCCATTGACCATTATTGTTTTGATCAATAATCTTTAATGGAATTTCCTCAAGGTCATCAGTTCGGTATGAGCTATTGGCCTCTGGCAAAATACCCATGGCTTGACCAAAAACCCCTACCTGAGAAAAACTGAAGGCAGAATTACTCAGGCCATTTGTTTGTAAAAAAGGGAAATCAATCTTGTATACCCCATCACTAGGGACAGAGATTTTGTGCCAAAAACCATTGTTCAAGACACTTTCTGTTTTTGTCGATTTTAATCTTTTGAACGCTGGAGTTAACTTACTCGATAATTCGACTTTAAACGAAACAAGTTTTTCTATCAATCCTGTACCTGAATTTCTTCTTAGTGGAATTCCACTAATTGAAATACTGGATTTTTTTTGCGCTATCCCTATTGCGGTTTGCAATTGAACTTGCTGCTTTAACTTTTGACGGTTTGAAAACTCTCCTGTGTAGGGTTCAAATTTAAGATCGCTTAACTCCGCAGTGTAATTTTGATTTGGGACATCTAGGGAAATATGATAGTTCGGTATAAATCCTGTTTGCTCTTGGAAAAAAGCTTCTTTAAAACTTTCCTGGGTTTGGCCCGTCAATGGATTGGTCATTGGGGTATCCCACATCAAACTTACTTCAATTACCTGAGCAGTTAGCAGCGAGGGAATGCTAAGAAAACATATGAATAATAACAGAAACCTTCGGAGCATCGCGCTAAGATAATAGTTCAAACTTTAACAAAATTGCCTGTGTGAAAGTTCAAACGGAATTAATATGTCAATATTGCACCATAAAAATAAATACTTTGATAATTTTACACTCCATTTACACGTTTGATATTAACTACATTAAAGTCAAATTGAATTGAAGTTTATAAAACTAGTAATAGCGCTTATTTTAATTGTCCCAACTTTAACTTTTGCTCAACAAGTTGAATTTAGTCAATTTTACGCTGCACCCTTGCATCTCAACAATGCCTTAGCTGGTATATCTTACGGTCCACGTGTGGGTATAAATTATAGAAACCAATGGCCCGAATTGGGTGATGGTCCGGGAGGAGGATTTACGACTTATGCATTAAGTTATGACCAGCATATTGAAAAATTGCATGGAGGAATAGGGGTAATGATGACTTCTGATCGTATAGCCAATGACAAAATCGTTCAGAATAGCCTAAGTGCGATGTACTCCTTTCAAATTCGAGCAAGCAAGAAATTTGGCGTTAAGATAGGACTTGGAGGAAGCTACAATCACCGTTATATTAATTGGAATGATTTGTTGTTTTTCGACCAAATTGATCCATTAAGCGGTTTTTTTCAAAGTATTGGAGTTCCCAATTCTACCAATGAAGTTCCTCCTGGAAATTTCAATAAACATTCTTTCAATGCCAATGCAGGCATCGTATTTTTTTCCAAAAACTATTATGGAGGAATAGCCGCTCACAACTTGGTACCTGAATCAGATTATTTTGGAGATAAAACCAATCGCTCCCGTTTAGCATTAAATGGAGGAGCCTTTTATCATTTTGGCAGAACTTACCAGAAAAAATTCTGGTTGTCGCCACAAGTTTTGTACGTGCATCAAAACAATTTCAATCAAATTAGCGTAGGTAGTTTAATAGGATATGATTTTTTCTATACTGGAATATGGGTGCGACATACTATTACTAATATGGATGCCGTTATAAGTGGGGTAGGATTTAAAAAAGGAATTTTACGATTCGGGTATAGTTTTGACATTAATGTGTCTCCTTTAAGAGGAACGGCAGGGTCTCATGAGTTCTCATTTGTCTTTAATTTTACTAAAGAAGAAAGCTCATTAAATCCTAAATCTGTTCAAGGGATTTTATCTTGTCCATATTATTTAGATTTTTAAAAAATTAGTTATAAATTAGCGTACTTGTATAAAAACAACCAAAATAATGAAAAATAAGGTTTTAATTTTTTTAAGCGTAGTTAGCTTAGGTCTAATCACATTAAGCTCTTGCAGCAAAGAAAAATCAAGTACTACCGGGTGGGCGTACAACGACCCAGACTGGGGTGGCTTTGAAAACAAACCATACATTGGTCAAGAAACTGGACCTGGTTTAGTTTTCATTCCAGGAGGTACTTTTGTTATGGGCAATACGGAACAAGATGTTATGTATGAGCATCATACATTCCCAAGAAGAGTTACTGTATCTTCTTTTTATATGGATGAAACTGAGGTGAAGAACATCGATTATCGTGAATATCTATATTGGTTAAACAGAACTTTTGGCAATGATTACCCTGAGATCGTCAAAGCTGCTGAGCCTGACCAAGAAGTTTGGAGAGATGAGTTGGCATATAACGAACCTTATGTGGAGTATTATTTTAGCCATCCTGCATACGATGATTATCCAGTGGTTGGTGTTGATTGGGAGCAGGCAATGGATTATTGTAGTTGGAGAACGGACCGTGTCAATGAAATGATTATGGTTCGAGAAGGCATCTTAGAGTTAAACCCAAATCAAGTCAACGCGGACAACTTTAACACAGATGCATATTTTGCTGGTCAATATGAAGGTATAGAAGGTAAAAAGCCAATACGAAATTTAGATCCTAGTGGTGAAGAATATCGTCAAGTAGAATTTTCTGATGGAGTTTTATTACCTGAATACAGGTTGCCCACTGAGGCTGAATGGGAATATGCTGCATTAGCCTTAATAGGAAACCTTCCTCATCCAGAAGAGGAAAGAGTTTCGGATAGAAAAATTTATCCTTGGAATGGAACGACTACAAGATACTACCAAGGTGGATGGCAAGGAGATTTCCTGGCCAACTTTAAAAGAGGTAGAGGTGATAATATGGGAATTGCTGGCAACTTGAATGACAACGCTTCAATTACTGCGCCTGTGGATGCCTACTTAACTAATGATTATGGATTGTTTAACATGGCAGGTAACGTTAGCGAGTGGACTTTAGATGTTTATAGAGCACTTACACATGAAGATGCGAATGATTTCAATTCATTTAGAGGAAACGAATTCAAAACTTTGGTTCTAGATGATGAAGGTAATGTTGCTGCGAAAAATGACACTACGGGTAAATTAGAGTATCGATTAGTTACCGATGAAGAAGTTGCTTCAAGAAGGAATTATAGAACTGGTGATGTTAGAGATTTTATAGATGGTGATGAGCGATCACTCAATGGCGAAGAATACATGTATAATTATGGTGTTTCGTCATTGGTTAACAATGAAAGTAGAGTATACAAGGGAGGAAGCTGGAATGATAGGGCTTACTTCTTAGCACCTGGTGCGAGAAGATATTGGGATCAAAAGGATGCATCTTCCGAAATTGGTTTCAGATGTGCAATGATAAGAGTAGGTTCGCCAAGTGGTAATGAAATGAAAGGTGGAAACAACTTCAAGAAAAAGAAG